>JAFQUG010000059.1 GCA_017408625.1 Clostridia bacterium
CCCCCTACGGTTGGTATCTTTTTTGAAAAAAAAACGGACACGGAGATTGATTTTGATACAATCTCCGTGTTAATTTTTCGCTAATTTCTCAGCCCCATGGGCTGTTTTTTTTATTCAATATTCAATCAACTTGACAGGTCCGAGCAATCCCGAGGGAGGGATGGGCATGCAATGCGAGAATTTGTCTCTTGCTTTGCCGACCAGCGTGTTTGCCACCTCGATTGTGATCACGTTCTCCCCTGCGGTCAAATCATCCGAAATGGGGAATGCATACGGCGCTGTGATGCGGATGCCTGCGCATTTTCCGTTGACAAAAACTCGGGCCGTATGTCCGACGCGACCAAGATCCAGCGAGGCCTTTGCGGGCACGTTCTCTGCGTTGAGCGTAAAGGTATAGCGCGCAATGCCCGAGAATGCGGGTTTTTCGGCAGCCGAGGTCAGGCTGACCAGACGGTCGGTGGTCTTATACGGATAAAACGCATCAAGATCATCGGAATCCGCCAGCGAAATATCAAACGTAGGTGTCAGCACAGTCTCACGAATGGGCATGGGCAATGCTTCAAGCTCTGCAGCGTCACAACCAAACACCAAAATCTCGGACTGACCCGGCAGCAGCTCGACTGTAATCTTGCCGTCCTCGGTCTTGCCCGCATAAGTCGCGTCCTCGATCATGCGCAATCTTGCAAACTCCCCTTGCACGGGCAGCGTGATTGTCGCACACGCGGTCTTGACGCTGTCCTCGTTGAAGAACATAAACACGTCACAACCGTCTCTCTTGACGTGATAGTGGCGCAACAGAGGGCAATCGCCATCCACCTTGATATCGGCAAGACCCAGCGAGTAAATATGATCGGGAATCTCTTCTGCAACCACAAAGCGTCCCCAAACTCCTGCTGCCCGACCATCACAATGCAGCACGGGAACGCCTGCATGATGAATGCGGTTGATGCACGCGCGCAAGCTCTCGGGGATCTCCTTTGCGTAAGGTACGACCAGCGCACCGTACGCCTCACCGTTGACAAGCAGTTTGCCATCCGCTATCTCAGCCTTTTCCAGCATTTCAAGGCAGATGATATCGTAGCACAAATGCGCGTCCAGCAGTGCCTGCGCGGGCACTTGGGTAAAGGTATAGTCGCCTTTCTCGTTCATCCACTCTCCCTCTGCGTGGTACAGCACGGCACAAGAGGTCACGTGCTCGCCACCGTAGAGCAGGTGCGCGGCCTTGTTGGCATATTTCATCAAATGGGTAAAGCCCTCAAACTGCGGATCGTGCCCCTCTGCACCAAAGTGCGGCGGGCAATCGGGATCGGGATAATCGGGCGAGAATGCATGCGGAATAAAATGATTGATGCCGCGAACCAGCAAAAAGTCGACCAGCCACTTCATCATGGTGCAGCCCTCGGCCCAGCCGTACGCGCCAAACACCTCGCACATGGCTCTGCCCTTCATTTGCGGATACTGATGCGCAAGTGATGCGCCCAGCTGGCCAAGCACGTAATGATAAAACGCAGGGTCGGTCAAGCCCGAGGAAAGGCTTGCATTATGGATATGGTGCGCCATACCCGGCATGACCTGATGCAGCACGATATCAATACCTGCCATGTCCTGTCCCTCCAAGGCGCGGAAATAGTGCCCCGCACCAACCGCGGGACGCGCGTGGCAGTTATAGTCCTCGATGATGTGACCGATGTACATCACGCCTCTCTCGCGGCACCAGTTGCCGATCATGTAACCAAAATTGTCGCGATACAGTGCGGTGATCGCATTCATGTAAGCAAGGCGCGTGGTGGGAGCATGCTCGCTCCAATACCACAGCTCAGCCATATAAGGCAGTGCGAACTCGCCCATCTCTGCGCTCATCAGCTCGATAACGCGCGGATTGTACGGCAGTGCCATGCCCACCGTGCCCACAGGACGCTCATGTCCGCAGGGGTCTGTTGGATGACGTGTGGCCATGCTGTTGCCAAATGAGGGCTCATCCGAGAAAAAGCCTACCAAGGTGTTGCCAAAATATGCCTTATAATGCTCGTAGTGTGGCTCGTAGACCGCCTCGAGCAGCACTCTGCAGGACTCTTCGGATACCATATCGATATAGTTGGCGCGATTTCCTCTGCGGGAATTGGTATAAATAAATACGCGCCAAAGTCCCTCGGGCACGTCAAAAAACGCGTACCCCTCCTTGAGCGTGGGTGTCAGATCGATATAACAGCCCGTTGTCTGCTCGCCTTCGTCGGTACGTCTGAAGGCATAAACACCCAAAATTTCGTCATCCTCCCAGGTCGTGCTGACCAAAAAAGAGGTCTCGGGGGCAGGCCCCATGACGTCAATATGATCCTCAATGATCTCACGCTGGCGCAGATGCGGATACTTTGTTTCAATCAGACCATTTGCATATCCCGTGGGATATCGCTTGTCGTCAAAGATCCACACCTTCATCCCGCGCTTTTCGCATTCGGACAGGATCACGTCCAGATCCGCCCACCAGCCGGGACCGCAAAAATCGGGATGCGGGCGGGATTCCACGCAAAGCGCGCGGCAGCCGCTCTTGTAAATACGCTCGATTTGTGCAGGAATGCGATCACGGTGCGTGCCGTGCTGCCAGTAGAAAGGAAGCAGATAATTCTCTTCTCGCCCCGCAAGGACGTCGCTCAGTCTGGTGTCCATCATCTTATGCAAGCGACTCGGGCAGCTTTGTGCCTCCAAGCAGATGAAAATGCAGGTGTTTTACGCTCTGGCAGCCATCCTCGCCGCAGTTGGTGATCACGCGGTAGCCGTTCTCCAGACCGCAAGCCTTGGCAACAGCGGGAATTGCCTCAAAGATCTTGGCAACGTACACGCTGTTTTCTGCATTGACCGCATCGGCGCTGTCCATATGCTGCTTGGGAATCAGCAGCACGTGCACGGGTGCCATGGGCGCAATATCGTAAAATGCATAGACGTATTCGTCCTCATACACCTTTTTGGAAGGGATCTCTCCCTCAATAATTCTGCAAAACAAGCAAGCCATCATAAATCTCCTTTACAAAAGCATAAGATTATGATATAATTGTAGCATAATCAAGCTTATTTGTCAACAAAAGAAAGGACATATCATGCCATATTCCGCATATCCCGATCTGTGGGAATATCTAAAAAACACAGACAAGCACGTAGTCATGTACGGCATGGGCAACGGTGCAGATAAGATCTTGGCCGTGGCAGATGCCAAGGGCATCACGGTGGAGGACTTTTTTGCAAGCGACGGCTTTGTGCGCGGGCACTCATTTCATGGCAAGCGCGTGCTTTCTTACAGCGAAGCCAAGCAAAAATACGGTGCAGACAACATGATCGTGCTGCTCTCCTTTGCCTCTTCCCTGCCGGACGTGATGGAAACCATTCTGCGCGTGGCAGATGAATGTGAGCTTTACGCACCCGACGTACCCGTATTTGGCGACAATCTGTTCGACTCAGCCTTTTACTTGGAGCACAAGCAGCATTTTGACGCTGCGCGCGCCCTGCTTGCAGACGAGGAATCGGTACGCATGTTCGATCTGATCATCGCGTACAAGCTCACGGGGGACTTAAAATATCTGTTGGATGCCGAGAACGATCCCGACGAGTCTTTTACACAAATTCTGCCCTCTCACACCTTCCGCACTGCGGTCGATCTGGGTGCTTACAACGGAGACTCGGTACGCGCGCTTGCACCTTATGCGCCAAATTTACAAACGGTTTACGCACTTGAGCCGGATGCGCGCAATTATCGCAAGCTTTGCGCATATGCTGAAGAGGAGACCCGATTCACGGTGCATCCGCTGCCCTGGGCCGCATGGAGCGAGGATACCACGCTTTATTTTGACGCTTCCGGCAACCGCAACGCGGGTGCTGCGCAGAATACCTCCGGCGTCCTGTTGCCTCGCGCAGGCAAAATCAAAGAGGTCGAGGCACGCTCGGTGGACGGCATTCTGCAGGGAGCGCACTGTGACTTTATCAAATTCGACGTAGAGGGCTCGGAGCAAAAGGCTCTGCATGGCTGCCTCCAAACCATCAAGGCGCACGCCCCCGCGCTGCTGGTTTCCTGCTACCATCGCAGCGAGGATCTTTACCTGCTTCCGCAGCTTTTGCACGACATGCATCCCGATTATCGGCTGTATTTGCGCAGATTTCGCTATTTTCCTGCGTGGGATATCAATTTATATGCAATTTCTTCAAACAAAATATGACAAATATCGCCTTGGTTATTGACAAATCGTGAATATTAGTTTATAATGAAACAACTGACACACCGTCATAAAAAATATTTTGGAGGTTTATCATGCAGCTCAACGGTTTTGATAATTTCATTCTGAAGATTCCGAATACCGCAACCAACGTATTCACCGATCAGGAAAAGGAGAAGTACAACGTATGGAACATCGTTCTGTCCATTCTCAGCTACATCTTCCCTCTGGTCAGCTTCATCATCGCTCTGATCCTGCGTAACAAGGATAAGGATTCCGCTCTGCTCGGCTATCTGTGCAACCAGGCTATCTGGATGTTCATTCTGAGCTTCATCGGCGTCATCCCCGTTCTGGGTCAGCTTGCTTTCTTGTTCCTGGGTGTTGTTGTGATTTACGGTAACCTTACCGGTAAATTCTTCGACCTGCCCCTGGTTGGCAGCGTTAAGATCATCAAGTATTGATTTTTTGCAAATCATAAAAAACGCTCGTGCTGTGCACGAGCGTTTTTCTTTTCGTTTTATTCTTCGGGAGCTGCAAAGAATGCACCTGCAGGGTTGCCGTAGCTGTTACACAGGTTGATCTGGTTACCAAAGAAATTGTTGGCCACACCGTTATAAACCACGCCGTTCTTCATGCTCGCAGAGCAGGTCACGGTGATCTGATTGGGAGCCGTGATCTCTGCAGAGATGGTTGTTCCCTTCTTGTTGTTGATCGTGTAGGACGTTCTCATAAAGGTAAAGCCGTTGACCGTCGTGCCACCGTCCGTAGTGGTCAGACCCTCGCCCACGTTGGTAAAGGTCAGCACGGCAGACTTGTAATCAGCCGAGAATTCCACCGACTCAAGGATCGGGCCGGTCGCACTTTCCAGAGTGCCCGCGTCGCCGCGTACGGCTGCAGCAAGCTTTGCAAGGCGCAATCCTTGGTCAAACTTGCAGTCGGGATGCAGGCTGTTGAAGTAGGTATCGTCCGCCCAAAGGTCGCTGGAAACCGACAGATAGGAGTTGGGAAGCGTCAGCGGGATCGCACCCACCACGCAGCGGATCAGACCCAGATCCATGTAATGCCAGTCGCCCGACTGGTCGGGATGGCTTTCGGAAATAGTGGGGAATTCTACCATGTAGACCGCAAAATCGGGGTTGGTAACGTTATGCGTCGAGCGCATATAGGTCATAAAGGCTGAGAAGCGTTCGATGAATTCCGATGCGTGCGCGCGCTGGAAATCGCTCTCGCCCTGATACCATACAAGGCCCGCCATAGCGTACTTTTCAAAGGGATACATGTAATGATTGTACATATATCTCGCCCAGACTGCGTTAACGCCCTCGGGCACGTAAATGCCATCTTTATCATTCCAGCGGTCGGACTTTGTGGCGTCAGCCACCTCGTTGGGCAAGAATGCACCCAATGGCTGGCCGTTGCCGTCGATCTCAATCACGCCTACCGGGACCTTCCCCTCGGTCATCTGCACGAAATTCCATGCAAAGCAGTAGCCGATCGCGGTAAAGCGGTTGACGCTTGTGGAATTGGGCTTTTCCCAGGTGCGGTTATGCACAACGTCGGGACAAACCTCGGTCGTACCTCTCTTGGGATAGCCGTGCGCTTCGTTTTCATTGAGCGTATTGTAGTGCAGACGGATCGGCAGGGATTCGTCGATCATATTCGCACCGTAGTTTTCTTTGTCCGTATTCGATGCAGAGAGATAAGAGCCGAAGGAGTACGCCACGTTGGACTGACCGATGACCATGTAAACGTCACCCACCAGCACGTCGTCGAATAACACTTCCTTGCTGTCGGTATAGATCTTCATGGAGTTGCCAAGCTCTGCACAGGCGGACAGCTTTGCGCCAAACTGAATGGTCCATTCGCCGTTTTCAATCAAAGCCTCGGCAAACATGCCCATAAACTCACCCGAGACCTTTTTGCCATTCTCGGATTCGGGTGCCCAACCCCAAACGCGCAGCTTTTCACCGCGCTGCACCACCATATCCGAGGTAAACACCTTGGAAACGGTAAAGTCTGCAGCATATGACGCATCCAGCGTCTCACCGATCATGACGTCAATGTCCTGTTCGGTAGTCTCTTCCTCGGGAGTCGTCTGCTCGGTCGTATCGGTATTGGTGGCAGGCTCAGTGGTAGGCTCAGTGGTAGGCTCCTCGGTCGAAGCATCTTTCGAGCCGCCCTCGCATGCAACGGCACTGACCAGCATGATACCGCAAAGCAGAAAAAGAATGGTTCTGAGAATCGTTTTCATAGCAATTCCTTTCTTATATTCAATTATTTATGAATTCTGACCAGATTGCGTACGCCGGTGTCAAGAGCAGCACAAAGCGCGTCGATCTCCGCTTGTGTGTTGGCAGAACAAAGGCTGATACGCAAGGAACAATCCGCACTCGCCGCGCTGACACCGAATGCGCTGAGTGCGCGCGAGGTTGCGTGTCCGTGTGAGGAGCAGGCAGAGCCGCTGGAAACGTAGATCCCCTGCCCCGAAAGATAATGCAGCATGGTCTCGCTCTTGATATCGGGCAGTGTCAGGTTCACAATATGCGGTGCACGCCCTGCGCGCGGCAGATTGAGCGTGATCTCGCCCTGCGCTGAAAGCTTCTCTTCCAGATAGGTGCGCAAAGCCGTCATGCATCGCAGATCGTCGCGCAAGGTGCTCTGCGCCTTTTGGCATGCCGCGCCAAAGCCCGCAATACCGATGGTATTCTCTGTGCCCGAGCGCATGCCCGCCTCCTGACCGCCGCCCAGTGTGACCGGGATCAGCTTTTTGGCCTTGAGCACCTCGGCACTGACGTACAATGCGCCCACGCCCTTGGGGCCGTGGATCTTGTGGCTGCTGACCGTGACCATATCCGCGCCGATGGCTGCGGGAGAGAAGATTGCTTTCATAAAGCCCTGCACCGCGTCACAATGCGTCACGACACCGGGAGCGTTTCGTCTGGCCAGTGCAAACAGGGACTTGAGATCATACAGCGCGCCCGTTTCGTTATTGACCATCATGGCCGTGACCAGCAGCGTATCCTTGGTAATGGCTCTGCTTGCAAAGTCCATATCAAGCACACCCTGGCGTGTGGGAATTCTGACGACTTCAAAGCCTTTTTTTTCAAGTGCCTGCAGTGCCATTTCGACCGAGGAATGCTCGCCCTCGGTAGTAACGATGCGGCCGCCCGCGCGTCTTTCCTTGGCATACACGCTGCCAAAGATAGCAAGATTGTTGGCCTCTGTTCCCGAGGCGGTGAAATATACCTGCCCCGCACCTGTGCGCACGCCAAGTGCCGAGAGCACCTGCTCACGTGCCTTTTTGACCATGTGCTCGGCATCAAGCCCCGCCTTGTGCAGCGAAGAAGGATTGCCGTAGCACTCCATGGCCGCGAGATTTAA
>JAFQUG010000060.1 GCA_017408625.1 Clostridia bacterium
GATATCTGCCGGGGTGCTGCCGGATCTCGCGCCATGCCGCTTTCCCAAAGGGGAATTTCATATGACCTCCAGTTTACGCGTTATGCGTTGATGATTTACCACTCGATCTGCTCGATCGGAGTGGGGGAAGGGTTGATCTTGCAGCTGACCACAGAGCCGTTTCGCACGTGGATGACGCGATTGGCCATGGGACAGAGTGCGTGATTGTGTGTAATGATAATGGCGGTTGTGCCGTGCTCGCGGCAGGTGCGCTGCAAAAGTGAGAGAATGGTTTTGCCTGTTTCGTAGTCAAGAGCACCTGTTGGCTCATCGCAAAGTAAAAGTCTTGGGTTTTTGACAAGTGCGCGCGCGATGGCTACGCGCTGCTGCTCACCGCCGGAGAGCTGAGCGGGGAAGTTCTGCATGCGATCGCCAAGGCCTACCTCACGCAGCACCTCGGCAGCGGAGCGAGAGCCCTTTTCCAGTCTGGCTGCCATTTCCACGTTCTCAAGTGCAGTCAGATTTCCGATGAGATTATAAAACTGGAATACGAATCCTACCTCTCGACGGCGGTACTGCGAGAGCTTTTTTTCGGAAAAAGCACCGATATCCTGTCCGTCAAAGCGCACGTGTCCGCCGGAGAGCGTGTCCATGCCGCCAAGAATATTGAGCAGTGTGGTTTTACCTGCTCCGCTCTGGCCCACGATAACGCAGATCTCACCCGCCTCCACGCAAAAGGAGGCGTCGCGCAAGGCTGCGATCTCGATCTGACCTGAGTGATAAATCTTATTGACCTTGTCAAATTCAATCAATGCCATATGTACCTCGATCCAAAAACAAGAAAAATTCCGCATAATACTATTCTATCATTATATATCATGATCTTTACTTTGTAAAGACTTGTTCATCGATTTTACACCGTATTCACAAAAATGACCGAAAAAGGTCGGATTTTTGTGCTGTTCTTGACAAATTCTTCCGTTTATAATATAATAATATCAATCCGCATTGAAAGGAGAACGGTTATGTTGTTTGAAAAAATTGAAAGCTTCAACAGATATACGCTGGTTTACAGCGCGGATGCGGCTGTGCGCGGCACGCTGACCTATATGCAGGACGGAGTACAGACCTCGGAGGATTTTTTTCTTGAGGCAGGGCAGAACAAGACCTTTCGTTGCCTGATCGACGGGTATCTTGCGGGCAAGACGGCAAGTGCTCCCGTGGATATTCACGTGGACTTTATCAAGGGAGGCTCTGAGATCAGGATTCACGGGCTGAAGACAGAGCTGATTCCCGCCTACGAGGGAGACACTTACTATATGGAGAACGAGTACTTTCGCGTGGGCATCGAGCTTGCCTGGGGCGGCGGCCTTTCCTATTTCGCGGATAAGAATGCTCCCGAGGGGCTTGGCAATCTGCTCAACAATTTTGACACGGGCAGACTGGTACAGCAATCCTACTACGGCACGAGTGAGCCTCCGTTCGTTTGCGGGGAATTTATGGGCAACAGGTGGGGCTATAACCCGGTGCAGGGCGGCGACCGCACCAATGCCAAGAGCAAGCTGGTGGACCTCGAGATCACCGAAAGGTCGGTTTACGTCAAGTGCCGTCCGCGCGATTGGGGGCATGAGGCGTGGTACACCCCCTCTTACATGGAGAACACCTATTCCTTCGATGGGGACGTTGTACGCGTGGACAACCGCTTTGTGGATTTCTCCGGTTGGGAGCATCCCAAGTGCACGCAGGAGGTGCCCGCGTTTTATACCATCAGTTATCTGGGCAATTTCTGGTTTTACGACGGCGAGAAGCCCTGGACCGGCGACCAATTGTCAGTGCGTCGCGATCTGATCTTCTGGCCCGAGGATTGGCCTCGCCACCGTTTCCCGTTGCCTAAGGGGGATACCGAGACCTGGTGTGCATGGACCGATGACAACGATTGGGGCATTGGACTTTACGTGCCGGGAGTGGAGAAGCATATCGGCGGCAGACACGCCTATAACGGTACCAAGGAGCCGCACCATGCGGCCTGCAACTACGTAGCGCCTCTCAAGTCGATTAAGCTGCAGAGCTTTGTGCCGCTGGAGTACAGCTACCTGATCTATTCGGGCAGCCTTTGTGAGATACGTGCAAAGTTTACCGAGAAAAAGGATTTTTGCGCAAATGAGTGCTTTGAGAATTACGGGAAATAAGAGGTGAGCGTATGATCAGGCAGCATTGGAGCATTGCAGAGGACGAGGTCACGCATGACGTATCCTACACCTGTCGCCCGCTGATCGGAAAAATGACGGTGGGCATCGACGGCGAGGAGTTCACCCTGAAAAGCAAATTTCTCTTTATCGGCC
>JAFQUG010000061.1 GCA_017408625.1 Clostridia bacterium
CCCGAATACATGTATTGATAAAGAATTTTTTATGGTTTGTGATTATATAGATTAAACCGTAAAAAGTATAACAGGAGATGCATAATTGCATCTCCTTTTTTCTTATCCCGGTCTCTTCGCACGGCCCCTTCCCCTCGCTACGCTACGCTGCGAGGAACCCCTTCCCCTGCGGGGACGGCTTTGCAGCGCGCGTCCTATTTCGGGTATGTGGTTTGAACAGCTTAACTTTGTGAAAAAATCCTCCGTTTACGGGGAATACTTTATGTATTACCGCACGGAGGTTTTTTATGATCTATGAAACGCAGGCATCGAGCGGCGCGGCCTCTCTTGCCGACTATTATCTGCAAAAGGGAAACGGAACGCATGCCTATCGCTATTTTGGCGTGCACAGGCTACTTGACAGGCCGGATTGGAGCTACGTATTTCGCGTAGCTGCGCCCGGAGCGGATCGGGTCAGTCTGGTTGGGGAGTGGGATGGCTGGGAGCCCGTGCCCATGCAGCGCATCCCACAAAGTGGTGTATGGGAGCTTTGCATGCGCGCGGGAATCTGCCCGGAGGGCTTGCGGTACAAGTATCTTGTAGAAACGGGAGATGGCAGGCATTATAAGGCCGATCCGTATGCCCGTGCGAGTGAGTGCAGCGGGGAAGGCGCATCTTATATCAGCACCGAGCAGCATTACGTCTGGCACGACCGTGATTATCTTTCCGCAAGAGCCATGCATCACAGTGAACACGAAAAGTATGCATATCCCATGAACATCTATGAAGCAGAGCTTCTTGGCTGGTTGGATCGGGATGCCGTGGGTGTGGACGCCAATTACCGCATCATAGCCGATCTGCTCGCGCAATATTTGGCCGATATGGGATATACGCACCTGCTTTTGCACAGTGTTTGCCGTCAGAATGCAGGCAAAGAGGGCATCGTGTCATATTTCGCTCCCGACAGTGTGCTTGGCACGCAGGATGATTTTGCATACTTTGTGGATCGCATGCACAAGGAGCAGATCGGTGTGATCATGGAGCTGGAGTGCCGTGCCCCCGGCACGCACGTGGGCGGTCTTGTCAACCTTGACGGCGCGGGCGCGTATGCATCCATGCGGGACGGCAGGGCTCGATTTGCTTATGCAGACCCTTACGCTACCACTCTGCTGTATTCTGCGGTTATGTTCTGGCTGCGCGAATATCATCTGGACGGCTTGTATATCAATGCAGAAGGGATGAGTCCAGACCGATCAACGGGAGACTTTGTCAGAGGACTTGCGGCTCACGTGCATAAAGGGATGCCTGATGCATTGCTGCTTTTGCGCGGTGCGGGTCACCGGGGGCTGAGCACGGATGCCGCATGGGGAGGACTTGGATACGATCTGGTCATCGATCCGCGCGTCGAGAGAGCCATGCTTGATTGCTTTGCCATGCCGACGGATATTCGCCTTGGCAGACAGGCCTGGCGCGAGCCTGCCGGATATGTATTCGCTGAGGACTGCATTCTTGCACTGTCATCCGAGCTGATTGCAGAGCGCGCTACGTCTGTGCTTGAAGCCTTGGCGGGTGACAGAGTACAAAAATTTGCATCCATGCGACTGCTGTTTTTCTATATGACCTGTCTGCCGGGAAAAAAGCTGATCTTTATGGGCAATGAGATCGGGCAGTCGACAGTCTGGCAGGTGGGCGGTAGTATGGAATGGTTTGTGCGGGAGCTGGATTTTCATAAGGAATTGTACCAATACGTTAGGGCACTCAACCGACTGTATGGGCAAATCCCTGCGCTGTGGGAGTGTGATTTTGGCAAGGATGGGATCTCGGCAGTGATGCTTGATAATGCACCCGAGGGTGTGATTGCCTTCCGACGCTTCGACCGAGCGGGCAGGGAGGTTTGTGTACTGATCAATTTCGGTCAGAAAGAGGCACAGGGCATACGTGCGCAGCTTGGCGGTAAATATCCGTATTACGAGCAAATCTTTGCTACGAATGAGCAAAGCGAGCCCAAACGCCTGCAGATCGACGGTGACGGACGTGCCACGCTTGATTTGCAAGGGCTTTCCGGAATTCTTCTCGCCCCCCTACCGCCGGCAAACGGATTTTGGATGGAAAATGTTTGAAAAACATGTCTGCTTGCCTTGACACCCAAGCGGCAAAGTGATAAAATATAGGTTAGTCGGCAAAAAGGGGAGGTGAGCACGTGGACGCCAGAATCAAGAGACTGTTTGGAAATACCGTGATCTTTACGGTAGGAAAATTTGTATCCAAAATGTTGGTCTTTTTGATGATGCCGTTGTATACCGCATGCCTGTCCGAGGCGCAGTATTCCACCGCGGATCTGATCACGCAGCTTGCCAATCTGCTCATCCCGTTGGCTTGCCTTGGCATTGCCGAGGGACTGTTCCGCAATGCAGCAGCCAAGGAAGGGGATAAGGAAGCCTTTTTCTCAAGCGGCATGGCCATTTTGGCCATCAGCTCGGCAGGCTTTTTGCTGCTCTCGCCGCTGCTTTTGCTGCTGGAATACTTCGCATCCTACGTTTGGCTGATCGTCATTTTCGTGCTGTGCTCCAATTTTCATTCGGTTTGCGCGCAGTACGTTTGTGCCATCGGCAGAACCAAGACCTTTGCTTTTCAGGGCATTCTGAATACCGCACTCAATATTGGCTTCAATCTGTTGTTCCTTTTGGGCTTTGGAATGAAGATCGAGGGATACGTGCTCAGCGTTGTGTGTGCCGATTTTGTCACCACGCTTGTGCTGATTGTGTATTGCAGACTGTGGCGCGCCTTTTCGTTCAAAAAGATCTCACGCAAGATCATGGGTGAGATGCTGCGCTTTTCCTTGCCGCTGATCCCCACCACCGTATTCTGGTGGATCACGGGAGTTTCCGACCGCTATCTGGTCGCGCGCATGCGCTCGGATGCAGAGAACGGCCTTTACGCGGCTGCCTATAAGATCCCCACGCTGCTGACGTATATGGTCTCGGTATTCAACGAAGCATGGAGACTGTCCGCAGTCAAGGAGTCGGATGACCCCGATGCGTGCGCCGATTTCTTTGGCAAGGTGTTCCGCTATTATGTGGCCATTGTGTTTGTGGGCGGGGCAGGCTTGATTGCATTTGCCAAGGTGGGCTCAGTGCTGCTGTTTGCCGATTCTTATTATCAGGCATGGCTGTACGTGCCGATTTTGGTGCTTGCCACGGTATTCACCTCATTTGACTCGTTCCTGGCAACCGCCTATTTCACCAAGAAAAAGACCATGGTATCGTTTTATACCTCCATGGTGGGCGCGATCCTCAATGTAGTGCTGAATCTGATCTGGATTCCCGCGTGGGGGGCAGTCGGTGCGTCGGTTGCAACGTTTGTCAGCTATTTTGCTGTCTTTGTACTGCGTGCGGCTACCATGCATCGTTATATCCGCTTCAATTTGCAGATCCCGCGCATTGCAATCAATACCGTGCTGCTTGGCGGCATGACGGTCATTATGATGACCGAGCCGTATCTCTGGCAGCTGTACATCGGTCTTTTGGCTGTTGCGGTAGTGGGGTTGAATGCGCCCGCGCTGCTCTCCATGCTCAAAATGCTGCCCGAGATGCTGAAGGGAAGACTGAAACGCTGAAATGCAAAAAAACATGAGAAAAATGTAAATTATTTTTCAAAAAACTCTTGCATTTTGAGAAAGTATATGTTATAATAACCGATGCGTGCCATGAGCACGGCATTAGAACGGGTGGTCCGCTGCATGCTCGCATGAACATCCGATAATATAAGGAGGGCCATCAAAATGAATCTGATCGAGGCTTTTACAAACGAGCAATTGAAGGCAGAAATTCCTTCTGTCAACGTTGGTGACACCGTACGTGTTCACAACAAGATCAAAGAGGGTTCCAGAGAGAGAATCCAGCTTTTCGAGGGTACTGTTATCGCGAAGCACGGTGCAGGTATCTCCGCTACCTTTACTGTAAGAAGAATTTCTTACGGCTGCGGTGTTGAAAAGACTTTCCCCATCCACTCTCCCAATGTAGTCGCTGTTGACACTATCCGTCGTGGTAAGGTCAGACGTGCAAAGCTGTACTACCTGCGCGGCAGAGTTGGTAAGGCTTCTAAGGTTAAGGAAAAAATCTAATCTTAGGGAAATAGAAAAGGCGAACGCGATCATGCGCTCGCCTTTTCTATATTTGCGCCTTCGAAAATGGTTGACTGCTGCGTTGCTCCTATGTGCGCCTTGCATTCAAACAATTTTCGTGCGGCTATGTGGTACCACAACCGCCCACAGGGCGTCATCACTTGCCAAAGGCACCCATCACAAAACGGCAGATGCGCCAAGCGCATCTGCCGTTTTAACTTTACCACTCCAGCTTGATTTCTTGGTTTTGCTCGGAGCTGTCGTAGATGGCTTGCATCATACGCGCGGTGATGATGACCTGGTCGATGTGAGAGGGAAGCTTTTCGCCCGTCTTGATGCAGCGGATGAAGGAATCGATCTCGTTCTGGAACATATGTACGCTGTCGTATTCGGGAATTTCCTTGGTCAACTTGCCGTCCTTGGTACCGAATACCGTGAAATTGCCGCCGTAGTTGAGGCGAACGCCTGCCTTGTCGCCAAGGAAGTCGATATAAGCCTCGCCAATGCCGATGTTTTGCGCCCATGCACCGTTGAAGGTGATGGTCGGACCCTCGGTGCGGATAAAGCCGGTGACGCTGTCGTCTACGTCGTAGGTGCCGTTTATGTCCTTGGTATCCTCAGCCCACATGCCCTCATAAACGTAGTTCGGCATATCTACGCCCAGCTTGCAAAATGCCTTGCCCGAAACGGTCAGAGGCTTGGGATCGCCCGTGCAGTACATCACGATATCCAGGTAATGCACGCCCCAGTCGATCAGAGCACCGCCGCCTGCGATCTCCTTGGTGGTAAACGCACCGCCAAGTCCCGGGATCGAACGCCATGCGCGGAAGGATACGTATACGTGATAGACCTCGCCAAGATCACCGTTCTCGATCAGCTTTCTGATCTCGTTGACAGCCGTATTGAAGCGGTTGACCACGCCGATGTTGAGTACCTTACCCGACTTGTGCTGTGCCTCTTGCATCAGCTTTGCCTCGGCATAGGTGCGTGCCGCGGGCTTTTCGCAAAGCACGTGCTTGCCATGCTCCAAAAAGTCAATGGCAATGGTGGTATGCATACGGTTGGGGGTGCAGACCGAAACTGCCTCGATCTCCGGGTCGTCCAAAATCTCATGGTAGTCCACGATGGCAGTACCGCAGCCGTATTTTTCCACGGCAGCCTGAGCCTTTTCGGGAATGATGTCGCAGAAATACTTGATCTCTACCTCGGGATTGTTCATGTATGCGGGAATATGTGCGCTGTTAGCGATCGTTCCGCAGCCGATCACGGCAACCTTTGTTTTGCTCATGGGTCGTCCTCCTTGATAAAACTGTTACCATGATTATACTCCTTTTTGATCAATTCGTCAAGAATAATTGCATATGTTCACACCGTGTTAAAAAATATTTGTTACACTATGAACATATTATCTTACTCGGAGGAAAGTTGTGACAGTCAAGATCGTAAAGCTGCAGCAAAATGCACACGTCCCCACCTACGGAAGCGCCGACGCAGCAGGCGCGGATCTGTATGCATGCATTGACGAGGCGGTGACCATACAGCCAAGTCAGACCGTGCTGATCCCCACGGGACTTTCGATGGAGATCGAGCAGGGCTTTGCGGAATTTATCTATGCGCGCAGCGGCCTTGCCACCAAGCGCGGGCTTGCGCCTGCCAATAAGGTCGGCGTGATTGATAGCGACTACCGCGGCCAGGTCATGGTCTCTTTGCATAATCATACCGAGCAGCCGCAGACGGTTGAGCCGGGTGAGAGAGTGGCGCAGATGGTTTTCGCACCGGTGTACCAAGCACAGTTCTGCGAGGTGGATGCACTGCAGGAAACCGAGAGAGGCACGGGCGGCTTTGGCTCGACCGGCACGAAATAAGGTAAGTAAATCAAAAACAAAAAATATTGATTGGAGGAACGTATGAAAACGATCAGATTTTTCTCTATGATCCTTGCGATGCTGATGCTCGGCGTTTGCTTTGTCGGCTGTGACGGCGGAAACGAAGAGACCACAACTCCCGAGGATACCACGGCTCCCGAGGGGACTGCAGCTCCCGAGCAGACCACACCCGAAGAGACCACCGAAGAGCAGACCGAGCCCGAAAAGCCCGAGGAGCTGCTTGCTTACGACACCTACTACCTGGATACCTATATGAAGCCTATCTGGAAGGGCAAGTACATGTATAACGAGACTGTCATGTTCGTCGGCATGGACGACAAGGCGTCCTTGCTGTATACACCCGACGAGATCCTTTCCGTCACCTCTTACGACCTGAAAACGGTTTACGAGCAGGGCAAGGACTATGACCTTGTAGATGGGAAGCTGGTGCTGCTTGAGGGCACGCGCATTCCCGTCATCACCTTTGAGGAATACTATCACGAAACCGAGATCCCCGGTATGCCCGCACAGCTTGTTACCAAGTATGACGGAAAGCAATATTATACCTATTGGGGTGAGGGCGTTGTCATGACCCAGTGGCAGATCGCCGTGACCTACACGCACAGCCAGACCTGGGAGGGCTTTGTACCCGAGACCTCGAATCAGTTTGCAAAGCTGATCGCAAAGCTGGAGGCAGGTCAGGATGCTACCATGATCTTCTATGGCGACAGCATCACCTTCGGCGCATCCTCGTCGGGTCTTTCCGGCACCAATCCTTACGCACCCTCTTATACCCAGCTGTTCACGCAGTACCTGGCGCAGAAGTACGGCTATACCGTCAAGTACGTCAACACCGGCCTTACCGGTGCTGCAGTTCCTCCCGCAGAGGACACCGTGTTCGGTACAAACGGTACCATTACCTATATCAATCCCGCCGTGGGCGGTTGGACCAGTGCTGACGGCTTTAACAAGTTTGACGAATACGTCAAGCCCTTCGTAGAGCAGTACGGCTGTGATTTCTTCCTGCTGGCATTCGGTATGAACGATGCAGGAAATTCCCCCAAGAACGAGCAGAAGGCGATCAAGAAGATCTCGGATAAGCTGTATGAGATCGCACCCGAGGCAGAGATGCTGCTTGTAGCGACCATGATCCCCAATCCCGAGGCTACCAACGGCTGGTACGGCAATCAGCACCGCTTTGAGAACGTGTTTGAAGCGCTTGCGGCAGACTATGTAGAGGACGGTAAGTCCTGCGCCGTCGCTAAGATGACCACCATGAGCCAGAGAATTCTGGAGAACAAGCGCTTCCGCGACCATACCGGCAACAACATCAACCATCCCAACGACTTCTTGAGCAGAATTTACGCACAGGTTGTTTACCAGACCGTGATCGGTTATTAAGAAAAGCAAAAAAGCCTCGCATGCAAATGCGGGGCTTTTCTTGACAATGATCGCAAAGCATGATAAAATAAAAGCAAAGAAAGACCAAGGAGGTATGACTGATGATCAAATATGAAATTCAAGGGGATTCGCTTCCCGTTGTGATCTGTTATCCCGAAGCAGGGCAAACGCTTTGCACAGAGAGAGGGGCTATGAGCTGGATGAGCCCCAATATGAAAATGGAAACAAACGCAGGCGGCTTTGGCAAGGCCATGGGCAGACTGTTTTCGGGCGAATCCGTGTTTTTGAACGAATATACCGCAGAGGGTCGCCCCGGCATGATCGCGTTTTCGTCCTCCTTCCCGGGATCGATCCTGCCTTTCCACGTCACGCCCGGTAACGGTATCATCGTGCAGAAAAAGGGCTTTTTGGCCATGGAGAAGGGACTGGATCTGTCCATCCATTTCCGCAAAAAGATCGGCCAAGGGTTGTTTGGCGGTGAAGGCTTTATCATGCAGAAGATCACGGGCGACGGCCTTGTGTTTATCGAGATCGACGGCTACTGCAAGGAATATGAGCTTGCCGCAGGGCAGAGCATTATACTCGGCACAGGGTATCTTGCAGCCATGACCGAGACCTGCACCATGGATCTGGAAAGCGTCAAGGGCGCGAAAAACGTGCTGTTTGGCGGCGAGGGCTTCTTTAACACGCGTGTGACCGGCCCGGGTAAGATCTGGGTACAGTCCATGCCCATTATGGCAACAGCGGCAGCCATTGCACCGTATATTCCCACAAGTAACGATTGAGATATGGATATGAAGCACACATTTGCATACGAAAATGCACAATTTCTTTATGACGGTCAACCCGTGACCATTCTGTCTGGTGCTGTGCATTATTTCCGCACCCTTCCCGAGCAATGGGAGGACAGACTGCTCAAGCTCAAGGCATGTGGGCTCAATACGGTTGAGACCTATACCTGCTGGAATCTGCACGAACGCAAGGAAGGGCAGTTTGACTTCTCGGGGCTGCTTGATATTGAGAGATTTATCGAAACGGCAGAAAGGCTGGGGCTTTTCGTCATTCTTCGCCCCGGACCCTATATTTGCGCTGAATGGGATTTCGGTGGACTTCCTTCCTGGCTGCTCTCTTATCCCGATATTGCGCTGCGCTGTGACGACCCCATGTACCTTGAAAAGGTCAAGCCGTATTATCGCGAGCTGCTCTCGCGTATCCGACCGCATCTGTGCACCAACGGCGGCAACGTCATCATGGTACAGGTCGAGAATGAATACGGTAGCTATGGCGACGATAAGGTCTATTTGCAAAAGATCGTGGATATCTACCGCGAAAACGGCATTGATTGTCTGCTGTTCACCTCGGATGGCACGGCTAAGTGGATGCTGAGCGGTGGTACGCTGCCCGAGGTGCTGGCTGTGGCCAATTTCGGCAGCTATACCGAGCAGATTCTGACCTTGAACGAGTTCCAGAAGGATCGCCCCTTGATGTGCGGTGAGTTCTGGGACGGCTGGTTTGACCATTGGTACGAATCGGGCACGCAGCTGCGCCCCATCAAGGACATCGTGCGCGAGATCGAAAAGTTCTTTGATCTCGGCGCGTCCTTTAATCTGTATATGTTCCACGGCGGCAC
>JAFQUG010000062.1 GCA_017408625.1 Clostridia bacterium
GCTCATCGTGGTATCCTTTCACGAATAACCGAACAAAGCGGATGTGCGTAACAGAGCCCTCCCCGCTGGGGAGGGGGGACCGCAGCGGAAATTGAAACGAGTAGTACGAGTTTCAATGACGCGGTTGCGGTGGGTGAGATGCATCCCTCGGATGCTCTTTCACATCTTTTGACGCGGGCACTATGAAAATCATAGCAACACTATGATTATCTACAACAAACGTTTCGTTGTATTGTATCAAAAGTATGTTATAATAAAATCACAAAAGCGCTTTTGAATACTTTTTGGAGGACAAAAATATGTCTATTGGATCAAACATCAAGCGTTTACGCCGCGAGATGAATATCACGCAGGAGCAGCTTGCGGAGTATTTAGGCCTTTCCTCGCGTTCCGTATCACAATGGGAATGCGAGCGTACCTCGCCCGATATTTCGCAGATTCCCGCACTTTGCCATATCTTTGACGTTTCATCCGACGTTCTGCTTGGCATTGATATAGAGAAGAGCAAGGAGACGGTGCAAAAATATCTCGCCGAGGCTCAAGAGGCTTTGCACAGCGGTGATTTTGAGAAAAACGTGCAGATCTTGCGCAAGGCCAACCGCCAATATCCCAGATCGTATGAGATTATGGATCAGCTTGCCGATGGATTGGTGTGTGTGATTTCCAGGCAGGGAGGGAAGGACTATGACGAGGTGTTTGCCTTGTGTAACCGAATCCTTGCGGAATGCACCGACAGCATGATTCGATACCGCGCCACAAATACGCTCGCCATTGCTTATGACTATGCGGGCAAGGATCAAGAGATGCTCAAGCTGGCAGAGCAGATGCCTCGTGCTCACTATTCCTATGAAAATTTTATGGTTTACCGATGGAAGGGCTCTGCGGACTTTGAGAAGCGTCAAGAATACATGTCGTATCTGGTCTGTCAAATGATCATGATGATCTCTAATATTGCTTCTCACAGAGGTGACAATGGCGAATTCATGTATTCACCCGATGAGAGGACAGACCTTTATAAGCTTGAGGTTTCTCTTTTGGAGCTGATATATTCGGATGGAGATTATCTGGTTGACGCACAGCTCGGAGAAATTGCCTGCTCGCGCATTATGACGTTTTACTTGAGAAACCAGGACTCGGAGCAGGCGTGGCATTGGCTCCAAAAGGGCGTCGACTTTGCAATTCATATGGATACCTATGATTTTGATGCGCCGCATACGTCGCTTGTCCTTCGCGGATACGTGGAGGGTGGATGGATCATGGAATCGAACGGAAATCGCACGCAGTCCATACTGGAATGGTTGACAAATGACAACGAAGCGGCTGTGTTCCGTTCCGACGCGCGGTATGAGGTGCTGGTAAATCGTTTGAAGAAGGTTGCCAAAAAGTCGGAATTCTGACGTGATTTCGGATGGATGTTCCGCGAGAGCATCGATGGAGTAAATAAAAAAAGCAGCCCGATCGGGCGTGCAAAATTAGCGAGATGAGAATAAAAAATGGGCTGCTTCATTTGAGGCAGACCTGTTTTCAAACAAAAAATATAGAGTTGCTGCAGTGCTGGCCAAAGCAGTTAGCCCCAACGGAAAATCATATAGAGGGTTTTAGATAACGAAACCCAAAACAAATACACTCGTAGGGGCGAACTGCGTTCGCCAGCGCCTGCGGCAACTAAATTATTGAAAGCATATGCATAAACAAAAGCTGTCATTTGGTTAAGACAGCTTTGTTTTTTTTCGCTTATTTCTCATCCCCATGGGGCTGCTTTTTTACATAATACTGATCGCCTCACCGAGGGTGAGCGAGAACACGTAAGCGCGGTCGGGCTCGCGGCCAAACAGCTCGCGGACGGCGCGTGCGTAGTGCGTCAACTGATCCTTGTGAGTGCTGATCATACGCTCGCGGTACAGCGCGTGATCGCGTCGCTCCTCGGGCGTGGGGCGGTCGGTCTTGTAGTCGCAAAGCGTGATGCTGCCGTCCTTGCCTATCAGGAGCAGGTCGATCGAGCCCTGCACGTGCAGGTGCTTGCCTGCGACCAGCTGCTTGATTTCCGGATTCTTGGTAAACTCCTCAAGCGGCACAAAGCTGTTGAAGTGCACCTCGCGCATGATCTTGTCGGCTTGCATGACGATCTTGAAAAACTCGCTGTCAAAGAAGGTCTGCAATGCACGCGTATTGACGATCTTGGCTACGCGCGGCGTAATATATTTGTCTCTCACCAGTCGCTCCATCTCATCGGCAATGCCGTGCTCTGCCACGCGGGTAAAGTTGCAGTACTGCAAGAACAGATGCGCAGCCGTGCCGCGCTCGGCAGGGGTGGGTTTGGTATTCTCGGCCATCAGGGCAAAGAAATCCGGCTTTTCGGAATGCATTTGCTCAAGTCTGCGCTCCAGGGCTGCACGTGTTTGCAGCTCGTCGGCTTGTTCGGCTTCCCCTTCTGTAAAGCAGAAATCAGTGTCCAGCATGTCGGGGGTGAGTTTGGAGGCAGCCGCCTTGGAGGGAATGCGATATAGAAGGGAAGCATGTTCGTTTTGCGCGCGGGCAAGCGAGATCAGCGCGGCATATTTTTCGGTGCCCGGCTGCACCTTGCCTTGCTTGGCGGCTTGTACGGTCGCGCCTGTGTAGGTGACGGGCAAGACGCTGCCTTGCTCGTAAAGCACGACGTTGCTGCAGTCGGCTGCGCGCTTGCGATCCGACTGCATGGCGCTGATGATCCAGGAAAGATGATTGGGGGCTTGCAGGATCTCGGCACTGCCACCCATTGCGCACTCGCGGCGCACGGTCTCGTAAGGCTTTTTGACGGTTGCGGTCAGATACAGTCTCTCACGCGCACGGGTCAGCGCAACGTAAAGCGTGCGCATTTCCTCCTCGGTGCTGCGGTGCGCCTTGCCAAGCGTCATGGCGCGGCGCAAAAGCGTGTCCTTTTTGCCCTTACCGTCCGAGAGCTTGATGCCAAGTCCCATGTCTTTATCGTACACCAGCGTTTGCTGACTGTCTCGGCGGTTAAAGCGTTTGCCGCATTTGACCAAAAAGCAAACGGGAAATTCCAGGCCCTTGGAGTGATGCACGGTCATCAGTGCAACTCCGCCGCCGGCGGCAGAGGCCTCAGAGCCCGAGCCCTTGGCCAAGGCTGCACGGTGCTGCGCATGCACAAAGCCGTAAAGGCCGTTCCAATGCTTGCGCGTGAACTGTCTTGCGCTTTCGTAAAGAGAGAGAAAGATTTCGCTCTCGCAAAGTGCGCTGAGATGATCGTCCTGTGCAAGCATGGAGAGCAGGGCATCTGCGCCAAGCTGCATGGCAAGCGCACGCTGTTTCTCCAGCCAGATGCAAAACGCCTTGCATTTGTGCACCGTGGGATCATCCGTATCTTGCTTGCTGCATTCATCGATGGCCTCGTATAGGGAGAGATTGCGCGCAGCCTGCTTACGGATCAGCGCCAGTTGCTCGTGCGTAAACAAAGGACACAGCGGCTCCTGTGGCTCTGTCAGCAAAAGTGAGAGCGGAATATCCTGTTGGGGATTGTCAATAACATCCAAAAGCGCGATCCAGAAGCGGTATTCGGGGCTCTTGTAAAGCTCACCGCCCGTTTGCTGCGAAATGGGCACGCCCGCCTCGGTCAGCGCGCGCGCAAAAACGTCCAAGGGAGCCTTGGTACGGCTGAGAATGGCAATATCCGCCGGCAGAATAGGCGTGCCGTCCGCCTTGGTTTCTTGGCACAGCAAACGCACGATCTCGTTGACAGCGGCCACGGTCTCGGTGTCACAGCTCTCCACATCCTCGTCCGTGTCCTCATCGTCTGCGTCAGCCTCGGCAGGCTGTGTGATCATGAGTTGCACAAGCGGGCTGTGGTAGCCCTCGGGGGCGGGCTTTCTGTGAATCAGATCGTCGTCGGGGCGATAACCGATGGTGTCGGGGCAAGCCTCGAAAATATACGCGCAGACAAGGTTGGTAAAGTCAATGACTGAGCGGTCGCATCGGAAATTTTCGGACATGAACAGCACACAGCCCTCGCTTGTTGCGGGGGGATCTTCGATCTCCTCGGGTGTCAGAGTGGCAAAGCGACGGCGGTAGGCAGCAAAGATCGAGGGATCTGCTTCGCGGAAGCCATAGATGCTTTGCTTGATATCGCCCACCATAAAGCGGTGCTCACCGCCAATAATGGCAAAGATCTTGTCCTGTAAGGAGTTGACATCCTAATTCGTCTATGTACACCCAATCGAATTTTTCTCTGTACGCCTTTGCAAGATCGGTCAGTGAGCCGTCCGGGTTTTGCAAAAGGTGCAGCATAAAGCGGGGCATGTCCGAAAATTCGCAAACGCCCAGACGCAGCTTTTCCTCGGAGTACCGCTTGTCGTATTCGGTCATGATCGCGTAAAGCGTACGGCAGATGGCAGCGGTTGCGGCAAATTGCGCGCGAATGTCCTCGGGGCTGACCGTGAAATTCTCGGCAAGCTTTTTGATCTGGTCATTCTGCTTTTTGCGAAATGCCTCGAATTCCTCGCAAAGCGGGGTTTTCTGATCCTTTTTGACGGTTGGCTTTTTGGTGGCGGGATGTGCGGCAAAGGCTTCGGCCGCACCTGCATAGCCATCGCTTGCAAGTCTTTTGGCAATCATGCCGCAGCGCGCGGAATCGGATTAGAACATCAAGGCAAAGGCACTGCCACAGCAGGGATCATTTATGATCTCCTCCTTAGCCTTATCAAATTTTTGTTCCAGTGACAGAAGAGCATTGACAGTATAGCTTCGCAGCTGTGCCCCCCACAGAGAATCGAAAAAGTCACCGTCGGTCTCTTTGGCAATTCTGTCGGCACATTCTGCAATGCGGGCAACGCCCTGCTCAGAGGTGACCAGCCTTTGGTACAGATCGGTCAGTGTGGGGATGAGCGCGGAAAAATCACGGGAGGAGACCAGCGTTTCCACAAGCTGCAAAAATGCACTCTCGCGGGCAAGCCCCAGAATTCCGTGCTCGGGGTCACGGCTCTGTTCGTAGAAATCTTCAAGCACCTCTTCCATGACCGATGCCGCAATACCGTCCGCCTCGCCGTCATCAGCCATGCGAAAGCCTGCCGGAAGGCCAAGCCGTTCAAAGTTGGCGCGCACCGGCTCACCGAAAAAGGCGTCGATGGTATGAATGTGTGCACCGGGCAAAAGCAGCAGCTGGCGATTGAGATGACGGTTGGCGGGATCGCGCGCAATGGCCTCGGTCAGAGCCTGCGCGATGCGTGAGCGCAGTTCGGCGGCTGCGGCGCGGGTAAAGGTGACGATCAGCATGCGCTCCAGGGTGCAATCCTCATTTTGCACGATCTGATCGATGATACGCTGTGTCAACGTGGCGGTCTTGCCCGAGCCTGCTGCGGCGGATACCAAAAGCGAGGTATTCATATATTGCATGGCGGCGCGTTGCGCCGGTGTCCAGTTTCGTGCCATAAATACACTCCTTTCGGTCAGAATTCGGATACGACTGCTCTGTCGCAGCTGTCCTTGATGCGGCAGAAGCGACAAGCGTCGGAATCGGGTCTTTTTTCTATGATGCCGTCGTACATTTGCGTTGCAATGTCGCGCACGGTGCTTTGAATGTTGCGGTTGATCTCTGCAAGCTCATCTGCTGAGCAGTAGAGCGTTCCTGCTTTTTTCTTTTCGGGATCAGCGTTGGGGCCAATGGCTGCGGGCACGCCGTCCTCGGATAAGATCATACCGCTTTGGAAGGGCTTGGGCTGTCCGTTTTCCTCAGCCGCCGAGAAATAGAGTGCGGCTGCGGGCACGACTGCACCGTCCTTATCGTAAAGCCCCGCGTTTTCGGGGGAACAAATGGTAAAGAGATACAGGGGCAGCTGAATATCCTTGCCGCTGTAAGCGTCCTCCAGCTTGAATTTGCTGCTGCCTGTTTTGTAGTCCACGATCCTCAGATAGGTCTTGCCCTCGTGTCGCCAAAGATCCACGCGGTCTACCGTACCGCCGATACAAACGGCGGGAAGCGGAGAATTCCCCACGGGCAACACCATGGGAGAGGGAAGCGTGGGATCATGCTCCGAGATGCGCTGCTCAAAGGCAGCGGGGATAAACAGGCCTTGGGAAAGATCGGACATCAGCACCTCAAGCAGCGAAAGCGCAAGCCTGCGCAGCTTGGAAAAGCGGTGCATGAGCGAGGGCGGAACGGCTTCAAGGCTGCTGTGACAGACCGCGCTGATATACAGGGAAATGATGCTGTCGGCAAGACGCTCGGCAGCCTCCTTTTCAAGGGCTTGTACGTGCCCCTCTTCGTCCATACAGGCCTTGATAAAATGCTCAAGCACGTAGTGGATAAACGAGCCCGCGTCGGCATAACTGACCGTTGCGGGAGCACGCTTGCGCAATTCAAGGATGTTTTCGGAGAAAAAGCGGTACGGGCAGCTTGCGAACACCTGGATCTTGGACTTGCTCAGATACAGCTTGTCTCCCAGCAGGGCCCTTGCCGCCGCGGGAGTCAGACATGGCAGTGTGGCCAAGTCGGCATCGGCCTTTTGCGGGATCGCATGGGGCAGATGCACGGAAGTTTCCTTGCAATCGGGGAACAGATGCAGCACGCGCTGCCAGGCAACGCCGGGGGTAATATCCTTGCCCGAGGCATTCTTTTCGGAACGGGAAAGAATGAGCCGCTCGCCGGGCTTGGTCATAGCGCGATATACGTAGAACAGCTCGGCTGAGGAGCGGAGCTCCTTGGTTTTGTGCATGCCAAAGCCAAGATCCCCCAGTATGATCTTGTCCTGCTCGGAAAGCAGACCCGAATCACTGACCGATGCGGGAAATTCTCCTTCATTCAGCCCATGAAGCAAAGAGACTCTGACGTGGTCTATGCGCATGGTGGCGGCAGAGCCAATCATGACGCAATCCTGCATAGAGGGGACTGAGCCGATATCGCTTTTGGCCAGCATGACGCCCAGTGCCTGTGCAAATTCAGCAGGAGTCAGCACCTCATCGGGCATAAGCGCGGCAAGCTCGGCAAGCACCTGCGTGATATGATCGTACAGGCGAACGGTATCTCCCGCCTCTCGGATCCGGTCAAGAGAGAGCTGGGTGGCGGCCAGATCGGCAAGGCGATCGGAAAGCCGGAGTGTGTTCAGATATTCCCAAAGAGCAGCGCACATGTCGGGCATGTGCTCGGCTGCACGCAAACGCATCTCCAAGGTTTGCAGCGGCAGCATGACCGCATCCTTGGTGCGATTGGCTGCTGCCAGGATATCTGTGGCGCGGGGAGACATGACCTCGCTGTATCCGTCGGGATTCATGGTCCATACCTCAGAAAAGAAGCGATTGCCCGAAATATTCCAGGTCTCGCAATATTCTTCAAAGCGGTCTGCGTCTGCGCTTTCCACACCGCAAAGACCCGTGTGCAAAAGGGTCATGACATCAGCGCGGCGGTAGCCCGTGCTGACGCAGCGCAAGGCACTCTGGATCAGCCTTGCCGCGGGATAGGCACTGATGTCCGAGCGGCGCGAGAGAAAATAGGGCACGTGGTATTGCTCCATGGCGCGGTCTAAAATGCCTCTCCATGCCTCTACGTCACGCACGACCACCGCAATGTCACCGGGGGCATAGCCGCGCGACATCAGCTCCACGATGTGTAAAGCGGCCGCATCTGCCTCGGCATAGGGCGTGGCGCATACGTGGAGCGAGATGGGCATTTCCTTACCCGATTGAGGCTCGGGATCGGCCGAAAAGCTCCAGAGCTTTTGTTCCAGGGCGATCAGCGCGGGATCGGAGGTACGGATGCTGTGTGTCAGAGTCAGTGTGTCGTGAGCAAGCCCCAGCTCGTCACATATACGCAAAAGACGCCTCAGCGTATTGCCTTGCTCCTCCATGTGCGGGGGAATGACGGCTGGATCGGAAAGGCAAAGCGTGAGTGTGACGTCGTCCGCGCAAGCAAGCATTTGTCGCAGCACGCGGTATTCGGGATAGGTAAAGCTGGTAAAGGAATCGATATAGACGCGCGTATCCGAGAAAAACTCACCGTGACGCTCCAGAACCGAGGAAAGGTGAGTCAGCTGATCGGCGGGGTCACCGCCAAAGCCGTCGTCCAAAGCATTCTCAAAGCATGCCCAAACTAAGGAAATGTCACGCATTTTCTTATAAAGCGGGGAATCAGCGCCCATTTTTGCACAGGCGCGCTCGGCATCCGCAGGGGTCATGCCTGCGGCACGGAGCTCCTCGGCAACTCCCAGCATGAGTGCGGGAAGGGCGGGATCGGAGGTGTTGCGGTATTGCTCCAGCATGCCCGAAAGCTCACGCAGCGTTTTCCACATGTAAAGCGAGCGCGCAGCAGAAGTGACGGGCTCGGTCGCAATGCCTCCGTACATGCCGAAAACCTTTTGGGCAAGACGGGAAAAGCTCAGGATCTCAAAGTGCAGCCCCGCATTCTTCGGAAGGGAGGAAAGCAAACGGTGCTCTGCGGTATAGACCTCTTGCTCGGGCACGATCAGAATTGCTTTTTTGCCCGCCTTGACGTCCTCGCGGATACATTCCTCAATGTATGCGGATTTGCCGCAGCCGGAATGACCGAACACAAATGTGATCATTGCATTTCCTCCTT
Organism: Clostridia bacterium; assembly: GCA_017408625.1. The sequence continues at coordinate 8,561 of JAFQUG010000062.1, forward strand.
GATCTTCAGATTTCTTTGGATGGTGTTGCGCCCGCGCCACGCATAGGCGCGGCGGGCAAAGTCCTCGTCCGACATGGAGTCAATCGTAGCGGTGTCGGGAGCGGGGAGCAGATCCTCCAAGAAATACGGGATCTGCGTATACAGCGTACCCGCGCGGCGCGCGGCGACGGTATAGGGGCAGGCGTCCTGACAGATATCGCAGCCCCACACAAAGGGATGCTTGCGCAGGCGGTCTGCTTGCTCTGCACTCAGCTCGCCCTTTTTCTGCGTCAGATCCGAAAGGCACTCTTTTTTGCAAAGCTGCACGGGGCAGGCGCGGCGGCAAGCACCGCAGTCGGGGCAATGCCGGACGGGCAGAGCCTCGTTGTCGGTAGGCAGGGTGGTGACGATCTCACCGAGAAATACGTAGGAACTGTGCCGTTCGGTCAGCAAAAGCCCGTTTGTGCCCATGACGCCAAGGCCCGCTTTACAGGCGGCGTCTACCTCGGCTATGGGGGAGTGATCGGAAAAGCCCGCAAAGGTGTGCTCCGGGAAATCGGCTCGAAGCGCAGGCAGAACCGACGCAAACAGCGCGTCAAAATACGCGTGGTAATCCTTGGCCACGGCGTACATCGAAACCGTACGCTTTTCGCAAGACACGGCATAAGGCACGGCCAGCATGATGACCGAGCCGTTGCTGACTCTGTCAGCTGAAATGCCGGCGCGCTCGAGCAAATAAGGGCGCAGGACGCGAGAGTCCGCAAGAGATATGGGAGCACCGACCAAAATTCCGTCGGGCAGATATTTTGCAAAATCCATGTGTACGCGTCCTTTCTGCAAGTCTTTTCTTCATTATACCAAAAAACAAGACAAAACACAAGCATCACGCACAGTCTTTTGACCGAAATTTTTTGAATTCAACGACTTTTTATGATATCTTCATGAAACGGTCACAAAGGTTATATATAATGAAATCAGAAAAGTTTGTCGCATTACGTATCATACGGAGGTAATATGTATCACATTTTAGTTGTAGACGACGAATCCAGAATCCGTGCCATCATCCGCAAGTATGCAGAATTTGAGGGACACACGGTCACCGAGGCGACC
>JAFQUG010000063.1 GCA_017408625.1 Clostridia bacterium
CATTACTTACGGTGCTCCCAAGGACGGTAAGGATCTGGCATGGATGATCTTCTACTATCTGACCGATATTGCTATTTGTGTTCTTTGCTGTGCGCTGGTGCGATTGCTTTGCATTCGCCTTTGCTCCGGTGAGAAGCCTTCCAAATAATAAATCGCAAATCGATTGCCGATGAGAGGTGCTTTGATGGCCCCCTTGTCGGCTTTTCTTTTCTCGAAAAAGGGCGAAAAATGATGGACAAAACGCGGCGCGCTGAATAGAATGATAGCGAGGGAACGCGAGAACGGTCGATGCACCGCCGCTCCCTTGTAAACTCACATAAGGAGGTAAATATAATGGCAGAAAACAAATTCACCCGCCAAGGTGTGCTTGGCGATTGTTGCCAGAGCATCAATCACGGCAGCCGGGATCTCTACTGCATTGAGACCGATCGCATTCTCGATTCCTGCAAGGATCGTGATTGCTTTGAAAACGTGCGCGTCTTTTTGTCTGACTTTGGCAATGAGATCATTGAAAGAACCACCACTGTCCGTGTCAAGTGCGCAAAGGTGGCATATACGTCCATTCATCTGGAGAACGTGCAGTTCAACCGCGGCTTTTATTCGGTTGGCATCCGTTTCTTTGTCAAGCTTGAGCTGGAGGCCTGCATTGGCGGCAGATCGCAAGAGTTCGAGGGGATTGCTGTATTGGATAAGCGCGTGATCCTTTATGGCAGCGAGAGCAACGTCCGCACCTTCAAGAGCAGCTGCGAGTCGACCGATTTCTGCAGTGCGCCTGATCCTGCTTGCCAGAGCAGCAATGCGCCCACGGCAATCGTCCAGCTGGTCGATCCGATCGTGCTGTCCTGCGCTGTGGTCGAGGAAGCAAGCTGCTGCAACTGCTGTTGCTGCTGCGACGATATTCCCGCGTCTCTTTGCGACGGTCTCAACGGTGTTCTGAGCGACGCTGACGCGCGCAGATATCTGGTGGTCTCGCTGGGTATCTTCTCGGTCATTCGTCTGACCCGCCCCGCCCAGTATCTTATCCAGGCAACCGAGTATTGCGTTCCTGACAAGGAGTGCATGAGTCCGTGCGACGATGATCCCTGCGGTATTTTCCGCTCCATGGCGTTCCCGACGAAGGAATTTTGTCCCGCATCCACGCCTGCGCTGACGCACCCGGGCAACGATGGGCACAAGCATTGCGGCTGTTGAATATTTTGATTTGAGTGCGAAACCGTTGGTTGCGTGTGGAAAAAAGCCTTGACAAAAGCATCTCGCTATGCTATAATATCCAAAAATTTGCATAGCGAGGTGTGAACTGTGAAAAATATAAAGTCGATGCTATCGGACGCTTTATTATGTTTTGTTTCCATGTATGGCTCTGCATGGATTGCCTTTTTGATCGGTATGATCGCGTTGTATATTTTTCGCGGTGTGTATCATAACAGCGCAACCAGAGAAATGTACGAGAACTTGCTTGGTATGAGCATCGGCTTGCTGATTTCTTTTGCTTTGCTGGTGTTACGGTATCGATCCCAAGATGGCATTGGCAAAAAAACTGCAAAAGAAATGACGATTTCCGCCTTGATCGGAGGAGGTATTTATTGGCTTCTTTGGGTGATCAGCGGTGGCATATATGCAGTCGCCGTCAACGGATATTATCTGTGTGTCCTGATCGGTCGGCAAAAGAACGGAAATCCTACCGCACCCGGTGCACTTGTGGGAGCTACCGTTTTTTGCGCGGTGTATATCGCTGCAGTTATTCTTGGAAGCTTTCTTGCACGCAGAAAACGAAATGCACGAAATTGAATAAACGCAAAAAACAACCGCAGGGAAAACTCCTTGCGGTTGCTCCTTTTTATTGATTGGATGCTTCCTTTTCGGGAAGATCAAGAAGGGCGGGGGATTCCTCGACGGTTTTGGGTAGATAGGTCGGCTCCTCCTCACCGCGGATAAAGGCGGCAGTGATGCGAACCTCGCCAATGTCGGGGCGGGAGGGAATGGTGAACATCATGTCGGTCATTGCCTTCTCCAAAATAGAGCGCAGACCGCGCGCACCGGTGTTTCTCTCCAGCGCCTGGGTGGCAACCTCACGCAGTGCATCGTCGTCGAAGGTCAGCTTGACGCCGTCCATGTCAAACAGCTTCATATATTGCTTGACCAGCGAGTTCTTGGGCTCGCTGATGATGCGCACAAGTGCGTCACGGTTCAGATCATTAAGGGCGACAATGACCGGCAAACGACCCGTCAGCTCGGGAATCAGACCGAATTTGACGATGTCGTGGGGCGTCACGTCGCGGAACAAGCCCATTTCCTTGCGCTCGCTCTTTTTCTTGATCTCACTTTCAAAGCCGATGGACTGATTTCCACGGCGCTTCTCGATCAGCTTTTCAAGACCGTCGAACGCACCGCCGCAGATGAACAGAATATTCTCGGTGTTGACCTGCAAAAATTCCTGGTTGGGATGCTTGCGGCCGCCCTGCGGAGGCACGTTGGC
>JAFQUG010000064.1 GCA_017408625.1 Clostridia bacterium
CCGGTCGAGCCGTGCGGAAAATGACTTTTCCCGCAAAGATGCAAAAGCGAAATCTGCTCACCGTACGCGTCATGCACACCCTGCTCGGGCGCACGCATGCCGTCTATGACAAACATGCTGTCATTTTCAAACTGCGGCTTTTTGCCGGGGTAGACCGCCACAAGCCAATTGCCCGTATGCGCGTCGTATTCCAAATTCTGCACGCCCCAGTTTGTGTTTCCCGTATACAAAAAGTATTTCCCCACACTATACGCACCGCTTTGGTGCATGTGCTCCTGGTAAAGCGAATGCGCCACCGTATCCCACCAATCCGCCGCGTCAAAGGACAACATGACCTGATAGTCGTTGTCCGTGCGCGTCACGTCTCCGTACACACCGTAGCAAATATGCAGCATTTGCTTGCCGTCGCGCGTGCCGAATTGGGGCCCCCACGCCGTGCCGTCAATGCCGCTGCATGCATACTTGTGTGCAAGCTCCTTGCCATTCAATTGCACCGTGGCTTCAAAATCCGCCACCACCTCGGGCAAATAGACCGCGCGCATCACCCCGTCCTTTTCCGCGTCCATACCGGGGCGATCAATGCGCTCTGCGTCAAAGATGGCGCAATAAAAGGCGTTGTCAATCTGCTTGTCCGCCATGTCAAGGTGTCGCAAGATCCCCTTGCCGATCGCATCGTTCTTGTATTCCAAGGAGCCGTATACGCGGCCGTCCGCCTCGCACAGATCAATGCAACCAAGGTGGCCGATCAAGCCCTCCACGCTGCCAATCAGATTTCCTGCAAGGTCAGTCTTGACCAGCTTGGTGGTAAAGGAATAGTACACGCACCCGTTTTTTGCATCCACCGCGATACCCTGACAATGGCATGCGCCGAAATATCCGGAAAAAATGCTGCTTGGCAGATGCATGTCGCGCTCCCCTTTCATGAATATATTTCTATTATACTGCGTGATGCGGGGAAAGTCAAGGGAAAAGAGGGGCATCCGATGCATCGGATGCCCCAAAAGGATCAAATCGTACCGCTGACCACCAGTGTGCTCTCTCCGGGCGTGACGGTCACAGTGCCGTCAGCCCCTCGCACAAAGGTAGCGGCAGGCACCGTGATCACGCTTGTCACGGTGGCAAACTCGCCCGTAGCTGCATTATAAACGTAGCCCGTCCCCTCGGTCAGCACCACGCCGTCCAGCGTGACCGAGGAAATATCCAGCACGGGATCAAAGGTGTCGGTCACCTGCAAATTGTCGGTCGCCACGGCTGCGGTATTGCCGAAGTTCTGAATGACAAAGGTGTAGGTGATGGTGCCATTCTCGGCCACGGAGGTGGGCGAGAGTGCCTTGGTGATGCTCAGCATGGGCTGATCCGCCGTGGTCACGGTAGCAGAATCGCTGATTGGCTCGGGAACGCCGTTGCCCGAAACCGTAGCGGTGTTGGTGATCTGAGCGTTTACACCCAGAGGTGCCGCATCGGTCACCTCGGCAGCGTAAATCAGCACCGCGTTGCCACCTGCGGGCACGGAAAGGTTGCCAAAGCTCAAGGGCTGCGTCTGCTCGGGCACAGGCTCGGGCTGCAGCACGCCGTTCACGTACAACAGTACGCTGCCCGGCACGTATGCCAGCGGATACAGCACAGTACCGCCAAAGTCAATCGCACCCAGATCGTCGCTCACGGCAAGGCCTGTCAGTGCTGTCGTTCCAGAATTGATAAGGGAGACGGCATAAGTGACCGTATCCCCTGCCGTGTAGGTGTCCGAAAGCGCGGTCTTGGTCATGCTCAGCGTTTCCAGTATCGTGCCGGTGACGGTGTTGGAATCCACCGAGCGGCCATTGTAAGAAAGCGTTGCTCTATTCGTAAAAATTGCCATTGTATTTTCTCCTTGGATCGTAGCGGATGGCGTCTGCCCGGGCAGTCCATCCTATCGACAGTATATGAGAAAATACGGCAGCTGTTGCAAAGCAAAAGCCGACCTGCAAAAGGCGGCCATCTGCTACACAATGTCATTCAGTTAAGAAAACACGATGCGCCCCCGCCCCCTGTCATCCTCGAGCAAGCAGCCCTCTTTTTAAGATTCTTCGCTTCGCTCAATGAATGAATCGCTCCGCAAAGCAGAACTTAAAGAGGGCTGCGCCGCGAAGGATCTTGGGGGCGGGATAGGAATTCCTTAGCTGAATGACATTGATCTGCTACGTTGTTTTCTTTTTTCCGAATAAAGGCTTGTCATTAGCGCAAAGGAAAGCGCCGATGACCATCAGCCCAAGAGCGATATAGTACGTATACGGCGGCCACTGACCAAAAATGACCAGCGAGAGCAGCGTGCCGATAAAGGGGGCAACGGCATAATACGCGCTGGTTCTGGCTGCCCCCAGCTGCCTTTGCGCATACACGTAAAAGAAAATGCTCAGGCCATACGCCACAAATCCGACGCACAGCACAGCCAATACGCTCCACAGCGTCCGGATCCTCTCGCCGATACAAAGCCCGATGATAACCGACCCGAGCCCCGAAAACGTGCCCTTGAGCAGCACGATCTGCAAGGGATCCTTGGACGACAGCTTTCTCGTGCAGTTATTCTCAAAGCCCCAGCACACAGAGGCAAGCAGAATAAAGAGCGAGCCGAATGAAAATTGCAGCCCCGAGAGATCCTCAAAGGAAAGCAGCGCGCAGGAAAGCGTGACAAACAGAATGCCGAACCACAGTCTTGGGCTGATCCTTTCCTTGAATATCATCAGTGCAATCAGCGAGGTGGCCACGATCTCAAAGTTGTTGAGCAAGGACGCGTTTGCCGCTGTTGTGGCGTTAAGCCCGATCAAAAGGAAGATGGGCGCGGCAATATCCAAAGCGATCATGGCAAGTGTATAAGGAAGCTCGGCCTTGCTCAGGCTTGCCTCGGACCTTTGCGTTTTGCGCGTCATGCGAAACAGTGCGATCAGTCCCATGCCAAGCCCTGCACCGAGATACAAAAAGCCTGCCATCAGCGTCGGTGACATAAAATCAAGCAACAGCTTGGACAAAGGAGAATTCAGGGCATACAGTGCTGCCGCCAGGATGGCCCAAAAAATGCCCGTTTTCGCAGAGCTTTTCATATCAGCTTGTCGATCGCGCCCTTGAGATGCTCGATTGCCTCCTCGTCGTCTTGCTTAACCGCCTCCACAATGCAATGGTCGATATGATCCTTTAAGATCACCTTGCTCAAATTAGAGATCTCCGCGCGGACGGCAGAGAGCTGGATCAGTACCTCGCTGCAATCTCTTCCCTCTTCCACCATTCGCTTGACAGCGTTCATATGCCCGATCGCACGCGACATGCGATTGAGCACCGCCTTTGTATGTTCATGCTCGTGTTCGTGTTTTTCCATAACGGCCTCCTTCGACATATCCCCCCAGGGGGGATATTAGCAGTATAGCATGCGCGGGCAGGATTGTCAATATGTTTTTGGAACAAGCGAATTTGGCGTCGCAAAGCGGCGAGGTTTGGATAGAGGATATTGGCACCGAACAGGATTCAGAACCTATGCTTGCGCCAGTGCGCGTCCTGTCTGTTTTCTCAACCTGCGCAAGCCATAGCCGATTTGCTCCTATCGTCTCAAAGCGGCGAGGTTCTGAATCGGTGAGGGGCGAGATAAAAACAAAGGGGGAATCCTGATAGGATTCCCCCTCTGTTTTTATGGCGCACCGAACAGGATTTGAACCTGCGGCACCAAGCGTCGGAGGCTTGTGCTCTATCCAGCTGAGCTACCGGTGCGTACCGTGTCATTATATCATATTCCAATCCTTTTTGCAACCCCTCGCATGCAAAAATTCCTCGTCAAATTCCTGCAAAAACGCCCGATTTGCTGAATAAATGCAGGCTTTTTGCGGCATACTCAAAAAAGAAAAAACTTTTTGGAGAATTTTTCATTTTGGTATTGACAAATACAAACCTTTCTGTTATAATAACCGATGTTGAAAATATTGCGGCATCGCCAAGCGGTAAGGCAACGGACTCTGACTCCGTCATTCCCTAGGTTCGAATCCTAGTGCCGCAGCCAATAGAAAGAGCACCACGCCAGTCGGCTTGGTGCTCTTTCTGTTGGCTGCGGCACTGGCAGATTCTCACCTAGTTCTTTGCGCACTCCGTGCGCAAAGATTAGGTTCGCATTCCCCGCCCGAAGGTCGGAGAGCGGCTCGCACAGCGAGACATTCTCCAGACGAAGGGCGCGGGAATCTTCGCGCGCAGCGCGAATACCCTAGTTCCGTCTTTTTTACTTTTTCACTCTTCACTTTTCACTCAAACCTCTTGTCGATTTTTGGCAAGTAATAAGTAATAGTGAATAGTGAAAAGATATTTCGGTAGAGTTTCGCGGTGCGAAACTCATTTTTTATTTTAAGGTTGACAAGCAGTAATTTTTATGGTACACTACTTTTAAAAGCAAACCAATTAGGAGCAAAAATTATGGAGCAATTGATCATGCGTTGGGCAAATGACGGAGAAAAAATCCCTTCCCTTCAATTGCCCCAAAACTGTCAAGTAAAAAATTTTTCAGAGCTTGAAAATGCTATGGATGCTTGGTTGGAGATCGTTCAATATGGATTAACAAACGGAAAAAAGGATGAGAAGTTTTATCACGCCACTATGACAATTCATTCTGCATACCAAGAGGATAAGTGCTTTTTTGTGCTTGAAAACGGGATTCCTGTGGCAACTCTCACCGTGATTTGCGATTATACCAAAAGTGAAGGCTATATTCACATGGTGGCGTGTCACGAGGCGGCAAGAGGAAAAGGATATGGGACGTTACTGAACCAAATTGCAGTAGCCGTTTTGAAAAAAGAAGGTATGTCCACTGCGTATTTAACAACAGACGATTGGCGTATACCGGCTATCAAGAGCTACTTGCGAGCAGGCTTTATCCCGGATTTATCTACAGATGATTTTCAAAATCGTTGGGCAAGCATATTGGCGCAGATTGGCGTGTAAGGAGTGCTTCGGGGATTTGAAACCGAACCTGCACGCACGAAGTACGACATCTATTTTGGCTGTACAACAAAAAAATTCCTCGGACTTGTTCCGAGGATATTTTTTTACCTCTTAACTGTTCATTCTTCACTTTTCACTAAAACCTCTTGTCGTTTTTTGGCAAGTAATAAAGTAATAAGTAATAGTGAATAGTGAATAAGTGCTAATGTAGCTTTTCTCCCGATGGTCGAAAAGTATTGATTTTACTCGGGTTCGAATCCTTATTGCAACCCACGAAAAATATCTTTTTCGTAGCCTTTACACAACCAAAAGGACACCCAAAGGGTGTCCTTTTGGCGTTGGCTGCGGCACTGGCGCGCCGAGCATAGCTCCGCACACCGAAGGTGTAGCGGATCAGGTTCGCATTCGCCACTCGAAGATCGACAAGC
>JAFQUG010000065.1 GCA_017408625.1 Clostridia bacterium
CGCGCGCTCCGAGTGAGCCGCGCGCCGCATTCGGAAGCCTCTCTCCGCTACGCTCCGTTCGGCTTCCGAATGCGTTTCTCACACAATGCAAAAGTGTTTACAATCCTCTTGCACAATTGTTTACAATCTTGCTGTTGACAGGGGACGTCGCCCCCTACCGACAGACGGTTTGCATATCCGTGGAGCATTCGCTGTTTGCGGCAATGATGTCCCCCGAAATAAATCAAAATTGTCCTTGTATTTGTGCCCGCTTCGTGCTATAATGGGGTATATCAAAAAGAAAGGAGCGGCTTTGATATGTACGCACGCGTTTACGTGGAGATCACCAACATCTGCAATATGGCCTGCTCCTTTTGCCACGGGCACAGTCGCGCACCGCGCCGCATGAGCGAGGAGGAGTTTTCCCGCGTGCTGGACGCGCTGCAGGGACAGACCAACTTCGTGTATTATCACCTGATGGGCGAGCCGCTGACGCATCCCGACCTGCCCCGATTCCTGCGCATGGCCAAGGAACGCGGATTCCGTTCGGTCATTACCACCAACGGCACGCTGTTAGGCAAACGCAAGGACGAGATCATTGCAGCCGCGCCGCACAAGGTCAGCATTTCGGTGCACAGCTTTGAACAGGGCAGCGACCGCGCCTTTGACGCCTATCTTGCAAACATCACCGACTTTGCCGATGCCGCCTCGCGCGCGGGCATTATTGTGGTATTCCGCTTGTGGAACAAGGGCTTTGACGGCGGCAGAAACGCGCGCATCGAACAATTCTTACGCGAGCACTTTGACGGAGAATGGGCAGAAAACACGCGCGGCATCCGCATCCGCGACAAGCTGCACCTGGAGTGGGGAGACCGCTTTACCTGGCCGGACAAGGACGCCCCCGCGCAGGGCGACGAGGTCTTTTGCTACGGCCTTGGCGACCATTTCGGTATTCTCGCAGACGGCTCTGTCGTCCCCTGCTGCATGGACAGCAACGGCATCATCACGCTGGGCAACGTGTTCACAGAGCCCCTCTCGGACATTCTCTCCTCGCCCCGCGCCCGCGCCATGACCGACGGCTTTGCCTGTCGCCGCGCCTCGGAGGACCTGTGCCGCAGGTGCGCGTATGCACAGAGGTTTGTTTGAAAATGCAAGGACTCCCCGCGGGGAGTCCTTTTTTGCACTTCCGTCTTAGCCAAAGAGCATCCAAAGGGTGCATCTCACCCACCGCAACCGCGTCATTGAAGCTCGCGCTACTCGTTTCAATTCCGCTGCGGTCCCCCTTCTCCAGCCAATGTCGTTCAGTTAAGAAAACACGGTGCGCCCCCGCCCCCAAGATCCTTCGCGGCGCATTCCCGTTTTTGTCATTCTCGAGCGAAGCGAAGAATCTTAAAAACGGGAATGCTTGCTCGAGGATGACGGGGGGCGGGATTGCAATTCCTTAACTTAATGACATTGGCTCTCCAACGGAAGGTAATCGCGAATACTTGGAGCGATGAACTGACGCGGTTGCGGTGGGTGAGATGCCCCCTTTGGACGCTCTAAACCGTATTGCATTCCCGTACAAAGCCTTGACAAATCCATTTTCGCGCATTATAATATTCCATATACTTATTTTCCCAAGGAACCATCGTTATGAAACTCTTTCTTCGGGGATTGCGTTCGGGCATTCCCATCGGTCTTGGATACCTTTCGGTATCTTTTTCGTTCGGCATCATGGCCATTTCCATGGGCTTTACCTGGTGGCAGGCGGTCGTCATTTCCATGACTACCGTAACCTCGGCAGGCCAGCTTGCCGCGCTTGACATTATGATCTCCCCCGGGCAGTACGCCGCCATGCTGATCTCTCAGCTGACCGTCAACGTCCGTTATTCCTTCATGTCTATCTCGCTCTCGCAAAAGGTCACCGAAAAATTCACGGGGATCAAGCGTTGGCTGCTCGGCTTTTTCATGACCGACGAGATCTTTGCCGTGGCTGCGGCTGAGGACGAGGTTGACCCCAAGTTCTTCGCGGGGCTTTCTGTCATTCCCTATATTGGCTGGGCGCTTGGCACGCTGCTGGGAGCACTGGTAGGCAACGTGCTGCCTGCCATGGTCATGAGCGCGCTTTGTCTTGCCATTTACGGGATGTTTCTTGCCATTGTCGCCCCCGTCGCGCGCAAATCGCGAGCGGTGCTGGCGGTCGTGGGCATTGCCGGACTTTTGCATTGCGTCTTTTATTTCGTTCCCCGGCTTTCCCAAAACGTCTCCTCGGGCATCTCAATCTCGGTCTGTGCCATCGCGGCGGCTGTGCTGGGTGCGCTTCTCTTCCCTGTCCGGGATGAGAATGAGGACAAGGAGGTGGCCAAGTGAAAGCCTTTTGGATCTATCTGCTCATCTTAGCGGGTTCGACCTACCTCATCCGCGCCATTCCCTTTGCGGCACTGCGCAAAAAGATCAACAACCGCTTTGTCAAATCTTTCCTTTACTATATCCCCTACGCCGTGCTCTCAGCCATGACGCTGCCTGCCGCGTTTTACGCCACGGGCAACGTGATCTCGGGTGCAGTCGGCCTTGTGGTGGGCGGCATTTTCGCCTACATGGGCAAGGGCTTGACGCTTGTGGCCGTCGTTTCCTGCGCGGCAGCCTTCCTGACCGAGTGCGTTTTATTCCTGATCCCACACTGATACAATACATTCATTGATTACGGAGGTTATCATGCAAGAACAAGAACAACTGCAGCAAGAGCAACAGCAAAAACCCGTTCCCCCCAAGAAAAAGAAAAAGGACAATCCCCTGGGCATTATTATAGTCGTCTGTATTTCGGTTCTGGCCGTTTCCATGTTCCCGATCTGGTTTGTAAAATACTCCGACGGTGCAACGCGCCTGATCACTCCCGTCACCACGTGGGTGTTCACTAAGACGGAGGAGGTCGTGATGGACAACGGCGAATACCGTGTCTACAAGCCCGACGTGGATGTGTATTTCATTCCCAACAACTTCAAGTCCTACGAGGAGCTGCTTCTGATCAAACAACAACGCCAGGCACAGCAGCAGCCCCAGGAATAAGTTTTTCAGCAAAAGCACCCCTTCGGGTGCTTTTACCTTTGCGCATTTTCCCGTTTTCCTATTGCATTTTGCCATTTGGCGTGATATAATAAAGGTTAATAGATTTTTTCCAAGAAAGGCAATCTTATGGACTACCGTTTTTCCGATCACATCGCGGGTATGAAGCCCAGCGCGATTCGTGAGATCCTCAAAGCCCCCGCAGATGCAGAGACCATCTCGTTTGCTGCCGGCAACCCCTCTCCCGAATCCTTCCCCGTTTCCGAGTTGGCGCGACTCTCCGCTGATATTTTTGAGCATCAATCCACTCTGGCGTTGCAGTACGGCGCGACCGATGGCTATCCCCCCTTGCGTGCAGCCGTAGCCAAATGGCAAAAGGAGCGATGGCAGATCGGTAAATTCGCCGACGAGGGCTACGCCTTCAACGACACCACGTTGATCGTCAGCGGCGGCACACAGGGAATTGAGCTTGCCTGCCGCGTGCTTTGTAACCCCGGCGAGGCGGTCATTTGCGAGGATCCCTCCTTTATCGGCGCACTCAACGCATTCCGCTCGGCGGGCATGCGCACGGTGGGCGTGCCCATGAACAACTGCGGCATTGATGTGGATGCTCTGGAGCAGACCATCATCGCCAACCCCGACGCGCACCTGCTCTACGTCATCCCCACCTTCCAGAACCCCATGGGGCTTTCCTGGACGCCGGAGGTCAGAGAAAAGGTTTACGCGCTTGCAAAGAAATACGGCATTCTGATCTTGGAAGACAACCCCTACGGCGAGACCCGCTTTGCCGGAGAGGAGTTGCCTACGCTCAAGAGCATGGACACCGAGGGCATCGTCATCTACTGCTCCACCTTCTCCAAGGTGCTTTCAGCCGGCATGAGAGTCGGTTTCGTGGTCGCTCCCGAGCAGATCGCCTCCAAAATGGTGATCGTCAAGCAGACCGAGGACGTGCACACCAACCTCTTCTTCCAGATGCTTTGCCACAGATATATTACCGAGTGCGACCTGTACGCGCACATCGACCACATCAAGGACATCTACCGCCGCAAGTGCACGCTCATGCTTGACTGCCTTGCACGCGAATTGCCCGACGCCATTTCCTACACCAAGCCCGAGGGCGGTCTCTTTATCTGGTGCACGCTGCCCGACGGCATTGACAGCATGGAGTTTGTCCGCGCATGCAAGGCAAAAAAGCTGCTTGTTGTGCCCGGTGCGACCTTCAACTGCGATCAGGACGCCCCCTCCAACGGCTTCCGCATCAATTTCTCCACCCCCTCGGACGAGCAGATCGTCGAGGGCTGCGCAAGACTTGGCGCAGTGGCAAGACAGTTTCTTCAGTAATTTCACCTTGCCCTGTCATCCTCGAGCGAGCATTCCGGTCAAGATTCTTCGCTGCGCTCAAGAATGACAGACCGGAATGCGACGCGAAGGATCTTGGGCAGGGTCGCAAAAGTATAAATTTCTTTACCGAAAGGATTGTATATCATGTTTCAGAATCAAAAGGTTTCTTATTCCGGCGTTCAGCCCAGCGGTAATTTGACCATTGGCAATTACCTGGGCGCGCTGCGTAATTTTTCCACATACTCCGAGGACTACAAGTGCCTTTACTGCGTGGTGGACCAGCACGCCATTACCGTGCGCCAGGTACCCGCAGATCTGCGCCGCCGCACCTACGAGACGCTTGCGCTTTACATGGCTTGCGGCCTTGACCCCGAAAAGACCACACTTTACGTACAGTCGCACGTGCACGAGCACACCGAGCTTGCATGGATCTTAAACTGCTTTACCATGTTCGGTGAGCTTTCGCGCATGACCCAGTTCAAGGACAAGAGTGCCAAGCACGCAGACAACATCAACGCAGGCCTTTTCACCTACCCCGTGCTCATGGCGTCCGACATTCTGCTCTATCAGACCGACGTTGTACCCGTAGGCATTGACCAGAAGCAGCACGTTGAGCTTTGCCGCGACATTGCGACCCGCTTCAACGCCCTCTATCCCGATACCTTTACCATTCCCGAGCCCATCGTTTCCAAGTCGGGCATGAAGATCATGTCTCTCTCCGAGCCCACCAAGAAGATGAGCAAATCGGACGAGAACCCCAACGCGGTGGTCTACATCCTGGACGACAAGGACACCATTATCCGCAAGTTCAAAAGAGCTGTGACCGACTCGGATACCGAGGTGCGCTTCGCTCCCGGTAAGGACGGCATCAACAACCTCATGTCCATCTACGCTTGCTTTACCGGCAAGAGCATGGAGGAGATCGAGGCCGAGTTTGCGGGCAAGGGATACGGCGACTTCAAGCTGGCGGTCGGTGAGACCTGCGCGGACGCACTCGCTCCCGTGCAGCAGAGATTTGCGCAGTACATGAGCGACAAGGCAGGCCTTGAAGCTCAGATGAAGAAGGGTGCCGAGGAGGCCTCCTACATCGCACGCCGCACGCTCTCCAAGGTGGAAAAGAAGCTGGGATTCGTACAGCTCAGATAAGCAAATAAAGGGGACCTTTGCAAAAACAAATTCATTAAGGTAAGAAACAATAAATTACCCCGCCCCTGTCATCCTCGAGCAAGCATTCCCATTTTTAAGATTCTTCGCTTCGCTCAAGAATGACAAAAATGGGAATGCGCCGCGAAGGATCTTGGGGCGGGGTAATAGTTTCCGATCCCAATGGTATTGTTTTGCAAAAAAGGTTCCCTTTTCGCGCATTTTTTGCCGATTTTGCCCTTGCAACCGGCAGTTGCAACCCCAAGTTGACAAATTGCAAGGCCGAATTGGTAGACTGCAACCCAAAAAACTGCTACAATAAAGGCACAAAAACACAAGTGAGGTGCGATTATGATTTTAGCTGATAAGATAATCACTTTGAGAAAAAAGAACGGTTGGTCGCAAGAGGAGCTTGCCGAAAAGGTGGGCGTTTCCCGTCAGGCAATCTCCAAATGGGAGAGCGCACAATCCGTCCCCGACCTTGATAAGATCCTGCACATGAGCGAGATCTTCGGCGTGACGACAGACTTCCTTTTAAAAGATGAAATGGAAGCCGAGGAATACACCGGCTCGACCGCTGATGATTCCCCCCTGCGCTCAGTGTCCATGGAGGATGCCAACAAATATCTTGCATTCAAGCGCAGCGCGGCTGCCAAGATCGCCTATGGCGTGCTGCTCTGCATCTTCTCCCCTATTTGTCTGATCATTCTCGGAGGCCTTGCCGATGCGGGTATGATTAACGAAACTGTTGCATCTGCTGTCGGTGTTTCCGTACTGCTTGGCATCATTGCAGTTGCAGTCGGTACGTTTATTGCCACCGGCATTGCGGGCAAGCCTTGGGAATTCATCGACGAGAAAAAGGGCTTTGAGCTTTCTTACGGCGTGGACGGCATGGTGCGGGAAAAGCGCGCCGCTTTTACCCCCGTATACACCAAGTTGACAGTAGCCGGAGTGGTGCTTTGCATCTTCTGTGCTGCTCCCCTGATCGTGACAAGCGCTTTAGAAATGGAGCTGCTCAGCGTGATCATGATCGGTGTGCTGCTGGCCATTTGCGGCACGGGCGTGTTCTGTTTCGTGATTGGCGGTATTCGCTACGACGCATACGAAAACCTGCTGACGGGTGACCGCAGAATCGGTGCTGAAAAGAACGTCAAAAAAACCAAGAGCGCACAGGCGTTGTTCTCTGAGGTTTATTGGCTGATCACGACAGCCGTGTATTTTGGATGGAGCTTTCTTTCGGGTGACTGGCACATCACGTGGCTGACTTGGGTAGTCGGCTCTGCCATTTTCACCATCATCAAGCTGATCTACAAGGTCAGATCCGGCAAGGACCTCGATTCCGACGAGGAAGAGGATTGATCAATTGACCGATGCAGGGGAGGAATATTTGCAAGCAAATATTCCTCCCGCACGCGATGATAACAGGTCAGCGTTCGGATATAACAAACACAAACTGTTTTCGGGCGGGAGGATAATATCCTCCCCTACGAAGATACTTTATATAGAGAAAACCCACCGATTTGATTCGGCGGGTTTTTTCAATCAAAAATATAAAGGATTCTTGGATCCCATGCAAACCAAATGCTCGGCACAGGTCGGTCCCTTGGAGAAGATCAGATTATACTTGGCATCGGCATTGACTCTCGTCAGGCGCAGCACCGCGCGATTTTCTCCCTTTTGCAGCTTGACGCCCTGTACGTGCACGTTCTCGGCCGTCCATGTGTCGCACGTCTTGCGCTCGGCAATCAATTCCCCGTTGATCCAAAGCGCAAACGGTGCGCTGTGGCCGATCTGCACGCAGCACTCCATATCCTCGGGGCAAAGCAGCACGCGCGACAGATATGCCGTGCAAGGGCCTTGGAAGCCAAACAAATCACGCATGGTAAAGCTGTCCTGCTCTTGCACGAACACCTCTTCCACGTATTTGCCATTCTCACAGGGAGGTGCAAACAGCTCGGCCTCGGTCAGATACTCCGTATCGGTATCGGGCGCGAAATTGAGATGGAAGCGACGAACCACATCATTGGGATCGCCGTCATGCTGCACACCCGCAAACAAGTGCCAATAATTGGGCACCTTACTGAGTGCCTCTGTGGTGCACTCGGGATCGGTTTTCCAGATAGGTCCCGTTACCTTCCACAAGGCAGCACCCGAAAGGCCAAAGCAATACTCGTAAGTATCCCGATCCAATGCATATCTGACGCTGATTTTGTTGCACTCATACAGCTCATGTGCGTTGGCATCCGGTGTAAAGTGCAGCTCCAGCTGCTTTTGCTGTCCCGGCTCAAAGGTCATCAGCGCGTCCGTCTTCGTGCCAAGCCCGCAAACCTGCAGCTCGGTGCAAAACGGCTTATAGGTGGTATTGGTCGCGCGCAGGATGACGCACTTGGTCTGACCCAACGAGATGGAAGGGCCGTCCGGGTACTCCACCTCAAAGCAAAGCGGATCGCGGTCATCAAAATCGTACATGACGGGAGGGCCGTCCTCTACCATCTCGCGAGACAGGTACGAGCCAAGCTCTGCGATCTCGCAGGCAAGATCGTATACGCTGTCCGAGTGCCCCGGTGACCGTACACCCAGCACAAACTTGACGTCCCCCAGCCCATACTGTGCGATCAGTGATTTTGCTCCGCGGATCACACCGATCACCGCACCCGCAGTCGCACAGGTACAGTCGGTATCAAAGCCGCAATTCAGCGCCTCCATGGCGGTTCTGATCAGATCCAAGTCTCCCCTCAGCAGTGCGGCCAGCGTGATACCCACGTTCTGGAACATGTTGGTGCAGTCAGGATGCCCGTATTTATGCAGAATGCGTCCGAGCACTGCCTTGACACTGTCGTACTTCTCACACCATGCAACCGTGTCGTTGATCAACTCGCGCAGCTTGCAATCAGCAGGCACAACGCCAAGCGCCGTGCGGATCAGGCAATCCAAGTCTTCCTCAAAAAAGGCCATTGCCTCCAAGGCTGCAAAAAACTGCTCGGCATACACCGATTCGCCGCTATGATCCAACACACCGTCACGCGCAGAGATCTCTGCTGCCTTGGAGGGCTGCACGGGATACAGACAAGCCCAGATCTCACTGCGGATAGGGCAACCCATGCCCTCAATATAGAAATCGTTGCAAAAGCGTCCGCTTTCGGGCGGATAAATGCCCTTGGCAAAATTCTTACGCATGATGGCATACTCACCGGGCGAGTAGTCACAATTCTCACAAAAGCACTCAAGCAGATCGTACGAAGTGAAATTCTCTCCGTATTTCTTGACCACATCCAGCCAAAGCACCTGCAGATCCAGGTCATCGTTTGGCAGCATGGTATCGATCATGGTGGGCTTGAAATACAAATTGAGCGGCATTTTGATGCCCTCATAGGGCGCGCCCATGGTACCCGCCACCGTCTTCCCCAGAAAGCAGCCGTATACCTTATCCAAATATTGCTCGTAAGTGATCATGTCAATCCCCTATCCTTTCCAATGCCCGCTCTAACTGCTCTATAAAGTATGCGGGGCGGTTGTTGACGTACTTTTTGATGGCGGAATACTCCTTCTGCCATGCCTTGAGATTGTAGCCGTTGCCGATATTGTGTCCCCAGCGGCTGATGTGCCGCTCCATTTCGGGCTTGATGGCGTTTGCGCCCGTGCTCAGCTCGGCAAGCAGCAGCTCTGCCGACTCAGCAGAGCCATCTTGCGGCAGATCTGCTCAAAATCTGCTCGGAATTCGTCGTTTTCAAGGCAATACGCCAGCATGCACTGCAGCCCCAGCGAATCGGGATACATGCGCTCCTCTCCCGAATAGGAATACAGATCGTGGTAGTCCACAAAATTGCCCAGCATGCGGTAGAAGCTGTCCACCTCGGGGGTGGTATCCAGCTCGGGATTGAGGTGTGCGGAATCGTATCTGCCAAGTCCCAGATCAAGGTCGCGGGTCATAAATCTCCACTTGCCGTCCGTGATCTCAACGCCATCAATGGGCGCACCGGTATAACGCCACAGCTTGACGTTATTGTGCGGCCAGTCGTGGTTGGAGGTATAAAGATTGAGTGCACAGTATTCGGCAAAGCTGTGCAGGTCCACAAGAGAGGCAAGCGTGTCGAAATAAGAGGCGTTGCCCTTTTTCTGTGCCATTGCCACCTTATCGCAGATGGTCTCCCAAGCGGCAAGCTCGTCCGCGTTTTCGCTGTCGTAATAGAACCAATCCCCGTCAAAGCGGCCGCCGCGCGAGGTATCCAGCTCGCTCTTGACCACTACCACGTCGTCGTCAAGCACACCGTACACACGCTTGACGTAGTCCTCGTTCATGTTCTCCTTCATGTCCAAGATGCCGTAATACTCGCCGTTGACGTACACCACGGCAAACGCGGAGCAGGCATAATCCAGAGTATCCGTGACGTGAGCGGCAAAATTGTTGACTGCGTTATCGCGGAGCAGCGAGGCGTGCAGCGGATCGACAGAGTTGTGCAGAAGAGAGTCGTTGCCGCCGTTGCGCAAAATCAGACTGTCGTATCTGTCTAAGACCTCGCCTGCGTCCTTGCCCGCGCGCACCACGCGATCCGGGAAGAAGGCGTAGCGGAAGGTGCCCGTGCCCTCGTAAACATCGGTATCGTAGTAGCCGGTCTTGCGCGCAATGATCTTGAACGACTTTTGCGAAAGCGCACGCGACGAGCCGCCGAAGATGCGCATGCCGCCATCCTGCGAGATCACTCTCTCACCCGCGGGCGTGACAATCTCAATATGCGTGGGCATTTCTATTTTTTCGGTATAATGAGAACAAAGCTGATCAAAATCGTCGGGCTCAAGCGTCAGAGACACGGTATAAAGCGCCGCACGCTCGCTGTTGGCCTTGATATACGTATGCGTGACCACCTTGCCCACGATCTTGCCGTCAGAATCAAAGCAGGCCGTGCGGATGACGGTCGCATCCTTGCCGGGCACACTGATCTCACCCTCGGCCGCCTTGGACTTCTTTGTGGGCACGCTGCCGTCCGTAGTATAGCGCACAGTATAATCCGTACCCTCGGGCGCCGTGAGCGTCAGCTGCTCGGACGATTTGTAAAGTCCGCCCGCCAAAGAG
>JAFQUG010000066.1 GCA_017408625.1 Clostridia bacterium
AATATCACTGAAGCCGCAAGGCTTCAATATCACTATTGCGGTAGCAATAATATCACTCTTTGCGAAAGCAAAGAATATCACTAAAAAAACAGAAAAAGAGAGAGAGCTTCACGGAATTTTGTAACCGTGTTACTCTCTCTTCTGTTTTTATTGCAAGTTTCGCATTTGTTTACAAATGCACAGGGCTATGCCCATACCCTTATTTTATGTCTCTGATAAGAACATCACCCATTTCTGTCACGGTCTTTGTATATTCGGACAGTTTTAGCCAAGCTTTGCAAGTGCCGCTACGACACCTGCGAGGTTTTCGCGGTATTTTTCCATCTTGGCCTTCTCGCCCTCCACAACGGCGGCGGGAGCCTTGGAGACAAAGCCCTGATTGGAGAGCTTCTTTTCAATGCGCGCGATCTCGTCCTCCAGCTTTTTCTGCTCTGCGGCAAGTCTTGCCTTTTCCTTTTCAAAGTCGATGATATCGGCCATGGGCAGGAAAATTGCGGCAGAGTCGGTGATGATCTGAACGGCGTTGTCGCCCGAAACCACCTCGGTATCAAACGCGTCTGCTACGATGACCTCGGATGCGGACGCAAGTCTTGCAAAAAAGCCTGCGGCAGCAGTGAAGCATGCGTCGTACTTGGTTGCAATATAGACCTTTGCCTTACGGGAGGGCGCTACGTTCATCTCTGCGCGGCGGGTACGGATGGCGCGGATAGCGTCAATGACGCGCGCCATATCCTCGGACTCTGCTACGAAGCAGGGAACCTTTTCTGCGTCGGGGTACTCGGCGATCATGATGCTCTCAGTGTCGTGAGGCAGAGATTGGTAGATCTCCTCGGTGATAAAGGGCATGAAGGGATGCAGCAGCTTGAGCGTCTCGATCAACACGTATGCGATGACGTTCTGGCAAACGGTATTGCCCGCGCTTTCCTTGTCGGAAAGTCTGGTCTTTGCAAGCTCGATATACCAGTCGCAGAAAACATCCCAAATGAAATCATAGAGCAGCGAGAGGGCAATGCCAAGCTCATACTTGTCAAGGTTTGCGCGGACGCCCTCAACCGTCTTGTGCAGCTCGGAAAGGATCCACTTGTCCTCGGTAGCAAGCTCGGTTTCTGCGGGAAGCTTGACCTCATCAATGGTCAGATTCATACGAACGAAGCGAGAAGCGTTCCACAGCTTATTTGCAAAGTTACGGGCGGCCTCGATCTTTTCATCCGAGAAGCGCATGTCGTTTCCGGGAGAGTTACCGGTAGCCAGCGCAAATCTCAGCGCGTCTGCGCCGTATTTATCGATAATCTCCAAGGGATCAATGCCGTTGCCCAAGGACTTGGACATCTTTCTGCCCTGTGCGTCACGCACCAGACCGTGGATCAGAACGGTATCAAAGGGAACATTATCGGTATATGCCAGCGCGGAGAAGATCATTCTGGAGACCCAGAAGGTGATGATATCGTAGCCGGTGACCAGCGTGTTGGTGGGATAGAAGTACTTCAGATCCTCGGTCTCTTCGGGCCAACCCAGCGTTGAGAAGGGCCAGAGCGCAGAGGAGAACCAGGTGTCCAGCGTGTCGGGATCCTGGCGCATCGCCTTGCCGCACTTGGGGCAAACTGCGGAGGCGTCCTTGGTGACCACGGTTTCGCCGCAATCGTCGCAGTAGAATGCGGGAATGCGGTGACCCCACCACAGCTGACGAGAAATGCACCAGTCGCGGATGTTTTCCATCCAGTGGAAGTAGTTCTTTTCAAATCTTTCGGGAACGAAGCGGATGTCCTTGCTGCGGACTGCGTCGATCGCAGGCTTTGCCAGGGGCTCCATCTTAACGAACCACTGCAGAGAAACGCGGGGCTCAATGGTCGAGCCGCAACGGTAGCAGGTGCCGACGTTGTGCGCGTAGTTGTCCACCTTGATCAAAAAACCGCCCGCTTCCAGATCCTTGACGATCTGCTTTCTGGCAACAAATCTGTCCATGCCTGCGTATGCAGGGTAGTCCTCGGTGATCTTTGCATCGTCGGTCATGACGTTGATCACAGGCAGGTTATGGCGTGCGCCGACCTCAAAGTCATTGGGGTCGTGCGCAGGGGTGATTTTGACGCAGCCGGTACCGAAATCAGCCTCAACGTAGTCGTCTGCGATCACGGGAATCTCTCTGCCAACCAGGGGCAGGATCAGCATCTTGCCAACCATGTCCTTGTATCTCTCGTCATTCGGGTTGACTGCAACGGCGGTATCGCCCAAGAGGGTCTCAGGACGGGTAGTAGCAACCTCAAGGTAACCGCTGCCATCCTTGAAGGGGTAGCGGATATGCCAGAAGTGGCCTGCCTGATCCTCGTATTCCACCTCGGCATCCGAGATGGAGGTCAAGCATTTGGGACACCAGTTGATAATACGGTTGCCGCGGTAGATCAGGCCCTTGTCGTAGAGCTTGACGAATACGGTCTTGACAGCCTCGGAGCAGCCCTCGTCCAGCGTGAAGCGTTCACGCGACCAGTCGCAGGAGGAGCCCATCTTTTTCAGCTGAGAAATGATTCTGCCGCCGTACTGCTCCTTCCAAGCCCAGGCACGCTCCAAAAATCCGTCTCTGCCAAGGTCTTCCTTGGTAATGCCTTCCTTGCGCATTGCTTCCACGATCTTTGCCTCGGTAGCGATCGACGCGTGGTCGGTGCCGGGCAGCCAGAGCGTGCAAAAGCCTGCCATACGCTTATAGCGGATCAGAATGTCCTGCAGGGTGTTATCCAGCGCGTGACCCCTGTGCAGCTGACCTGTAATGTTTGGAGGGGGAATGACGATGGTGAACGAGGGCTTGCTATGGTCAATGGTGGGTGTAAAATAGCCCTTTTCGCACCAGTTGGCATAGATCTTGTCCTCAAAATCACCGGGGGAATAGGTTTTCGGTAATTCATTGTAGGAATTCATGTCTATTTTCTCCTTACTATAATTTTTAAAATAAAAAAGCTCCACCGTCGCTGACTTGTATCAGGACGTGGAGTTACGCGGTACCACCTGA
>JAFQUG010000067.1 GCA_017408625.1 Clostridia bacterium
AGAAGAAGAAGAAAGTGACTTTTTTTGCCATCACGAATAAAGAGGACTTCACCAACGATTGTATTGCGCAGTATCAAAAATATCGGGCATTGGCAGCATCTGCTGAAGCTGCAGCAGATGCTGAATAACCATTGATATACATGAATAGCCAAACTCCCGCCCGCGGCAATGCCGCGGGCGTTTTTTGCTTATAATGCCGTAGGGAAAGCGTTTCGCCTCCCTTACGTTTTGGCGAATTTCTTGAAATTTTCTGAAAAATATGCTACAATGTTGTCAGCGCAGCCGCTTTTTTTGCGACTTGATAAGTAGAGCCCCAGTATTTTATCGAAAGGAGTTTGTTTTGTATGCAAGATCAAGACATTATCAAGCTTTACAATGCTCGTAACGAGCAAGCAATTACAGAGTCATCCAACAAATACGGCTACTACTGCACAAGCATTGCGCTGAACATTTTGCAAAATATGCAGGATGCCGAGGAATGCGTCAACGACACCTGGCTGCGTGCCTGGAATTCCATTCCTCCCGCAAGACCAGATCATCTGCAGCTTTACTTAGGCGGCATTACGCGCCACATCTCGCTGGACAGATTTCGCCGTCAAAGAGCGCAAAAGCGCGGAGGCGGTGAGCTGGTGATCGCCCTTGACGAAATCAGCGACGTGATCTCTTCGGGCACAGACGTACCCACGGAGGCTGCCGAGCAGGAGTTTTCCGAGATCTTCAACCGCTTTTTGTGGTCTCTCCCCGAGCGGGATTGCAACGTTTTTCTGCGCCGTTACTATTACCTTGACCCGATCTCGCTGATCGCCAAGCGTTACGGTCTGAGCGTTGCCAACGTGCAAAAGATCCTCTCCCGCACACGCGCCAAGCTGCGTGAATATCTCGCAAAGGAGGGGTATGCCGTATGAAAGAGCTGCGTTTGATTGAAATGATGGGAAACGTTGACGAAGCGCTGCTGATCCGTGCCAACGCCCCCGTGCCCCTTTGGAGCAAGCCACGCTTCCGCGCCTGGATGGCTACTGCTGCCGTCGCTGCCCTGCTGGCCATTACCATGGTCGCATCCCCCGTAGCGGTGGCGGTCTCTTACGGCAACGCGCACCCTGAGATCGAGGGCGGCCTTGTTTACGTCATGGATGCCATGATCAAGGACGAGGACCACTTCCTGTCTTCCCTGCTCCCCGAGGGCGTCAAGAACACCTTAGGCTCTGTGTTTGATGCGCTCAAGGGCGAAAAGGAGCCCGGCGAGGACGGAACCGAAACAGAGTCCGAACCCGACCCCGGATTCGTGATGCCGCCTGCCAGCAAGGGACTGGCACTGGAGCTCAATGATGATAACAATGGTTATCGCGTCATGGGCATGGGCTCCTGCAGAGATAAGAATCTGGTCATTCCCGCAGAATATAACGGTCTGCCCGTTACGGAGATCTATTACAACCGCTCCTTTGGCAATTATGCATTCGAAGGAAATACCGGCATCGAATCGCTGATCATTCCCGCAAGCGTGCGAAACATTAACGATTTTGCCTTCTACAAGTGTAGCTCGCTCAAATCCGTAATCATTGAATCCGGTGATCAACCGCTCACCATCGGCAACTGCGCTTTTTCCGGATGTGCAATTGAGGAATTTACCGTTCCGGATAATGTCACCCGATTTTGTGACCCCTTTGGGTTTGCCAACACCGATATCACCTATGAAAAAAACTTCCCACACGTCACCGAATACGACAACGCGTACTACTTAGGAAACGAGAATAATCCGTATCACGTGTTGGTACGCATTAAGGACATTGCCTTGACAAGCTGCGAGATTCATCCCGATACAAAAATCATTGGCGGTGGTGCGTTTTATACGTCTGCGCTGACTGAGGTCGTCATTCCCGAGGGTATAAGCGCCATTGAACGAAATGCGTTTGCCAAAACAGAGGCCTTGACACGCTTCTCCTTCCCCGACAGCTTGCGTTTTGTAGGAAAGAATGCATTTTTTAACTGCGCAGCCATAACAAACACAAGTGAATTTGGATTCGGATACGATTATGTCGGTGATGCGGAGAATCCTTATTTGATTCTGGTGGGTGGCACTTTGGCAGACAATATCCCCGAGGATACATGCTACATTCCGGACGAGGCGTTCATAGATGAAAGATTCCCTCCAAAAATGACAAGCCTTACGGTCCCCGCCAAGGTCAGATATATCGGTGATTTTGCTTTTCAAAGCGAGAATAGTAATCTCGAAAGCTTGAACAGTCTGACCATTCTGGGCGACAACTTATACATGGGCAAGTATTGCTTTGGCCCATTGGATCACCTCACAGAGCTGAATATCGGTGCAGGCGTGACTTACATTACCCCCGGCACCTTTAACAAAGCGCCTATGCTCTCAAAAATTACAGTAGAGCAAGGCAATCCCAATTTTATTTCGACCGGCAACTGTCTGATTGAGCAAAAAAGCGGCACGCTTGTGCGAGCAGCCTGGAACGCTACCCCGCCTAATGACGGCAGTATCAAGCATATTGCAGCAGGAGCGTATTGGGGCATTGTGGGC
>JAFQUG010000068.1 GCA_017408625.1 Clostridia bacterium
CGTACCGCCCGCGCGGGTAGCCGATACGGCGCATACGTGCGTATCCATGGCAATATGCACGCTGTGCCCGTCGGGCAGCGGCACGGTGCCTTCGATCTTTCGGTACAGTCCGCGATCGGGCTTGACCGCAAAGGTCTCGTAGCCCACAGAGGTAGGATACACACCCAGGCAATACCTGCCCAAGAGGTAGATCGGTCCGCCGCCCCACGCGTGGCAGAGTGAGCAGCCGTACTTCATACCGTACATGCCAAAATGCTCGATTCCCTTTTGCTCGGGCAGGTACTGCTCCCAGATCGAGGTCGCGCCCAAGGCAACCATGCCGCCCCAGTAGGATTCGATCTTTTTCTGTGCGGTCTTGAGTCTGCCCATCATACAAAGCGCGTTGAGCTCAAAGAACTCAAAATACGGCGTGGTGATCTGATTGACCGCGTCGTTTTCAAGCACGCAGCGCACGATCTTTTGTGCACGTCTGTGCGAAACAAAGCCATACATGATGGCAAAGATATTGGCGTGACGCGTCACGTTCTCGCGACCCGTGGTGTGGCAATCGATAAACGCGCCGCGATCCTCGCGCCAGTAATCCTTCATAATGCGCTTTTGCAGCGCGTCGGCAGCTGCCTTGTGCAAAGAGCCGTCCTTGCCGACCAATGCGCACAACTCGGCCATGCATCTGCGGCATTGCCAGAGCAATATCTGCTCTGCGCAAAGCGGGCCGCCCTTATCCATATCCGACCAGTCGATAAAGATCCAGTCGTCGTCGCGGTAGCAAACGTAGCCGTTCTCGTCAAGTCTACCCACGATAAAGTCGTAGAGTGCCTGCAGACGGTCGAAATAGATCTCGATGAACTGCTTGTCGCCGGTGGAGAAATAGTATTCGTAAGCCCCGATGATCAGATACATGGAATAATCGTTGATCGAATTGATATGCTGCTCGTAAGGCGGCTTGCCCAAAAGTGCGATAATGGTGCGCTTGGTGATCTCGGGATCGAAATACAGATAGCGGTTTGCCATGTAGGATTGGTACGCATCTCCCGACCAGCACCAGCGGTCGCGCTTGATGCCGTCAAGGAAAAACTCCCGCGAATTGAGATGTAAGGTGTAAGCGCAGATCTCCCAGATCTTGTTGACGTTCTTTCGGTTGCATGCAAAGGTTGCCACGTCGGAGAGCGGCAGATATTCGTAATCCGCCCGGACCTTCAGATTCTTGCCGCCCTGCACGCAAGCATAGCGGAACGCACGGCCGCTCAGGCGGTAGGTCCCCTTGCCGCTGACCGTCTCCCTGATCAACGCCTCGGCATGATCCAACGCCTCCTCGCGGGATTCTCCGTAGGTCACGCGGATCTGATCATTTTCATCCGCACCCTCGATGCACAGATACGCGTAAGTCTCACGGCCGAAATCGTACAGTGTTCCCTGCTCGGTCGCGGTCACCTTAACCGGATCAAGACGCTCATAGGAGAAACGGAACACCTCGGGATTATCCTCGGGCGAGGTATAAGCGGGCGTGCAACCGACCGGTACGCGGTGCGTCACGATCATGTGGTCGGCGATCCAAGATTCGTCGGTCTTGAGATATTTGCTGTCCACGTAAAG
Organism: Clostridia bacterium; assembly: GCA_017408625.1. The sequence goes on from JAFQUG010000068.1 coordinate 1,594, forward strand.
GCTGGGCAGCCCCTCGGTTGCCAGCGTGACCACCATGATATTGTGGTCTCCCGCACCGATTTTCAGATCGGTATTGACGGGCAGACGGTCATTGTCCACCATCACGTACGCCTTGGCGCGCGTAACAAAGCGCACCACGTCATCCTCATCCGCGTGGTAGCTCTTGAAAAAGCGCACGTTGGGATAAGGGGGCGAGAGCTTCCAGAACGTGGGATATTCGCAACCGAATTCCTCGCGTCGCGCGTGCAGCAGCATGCTGTGATACAATTCAAAATCACCGTGATACCAGATCCATTTTGCTTGACTCATATGAACCCCCTTGGTTTTTTATTGATTTTATTGTATCACAGAAAAAGCAGAAATGCAATAGCGGAAAGCATAACAAAAAGCAGGCGCAGAAAGATTTCTTGCACCTGCCGTCATGATCAATCAATGATCATTTTTATCCAGTCCTTCAAAGAGATCCTCAAATGAACATTGATAGATTTTCTTCAACTCCAATAACACGCTGATTCGGACATTCAGTTCACCGGATTCATATTTCGCATAGGTCGTTCTTCCGATATCACAACCTCTGCGTTGCAATTCCTCACACAACTTTTCCTGTGAAATATCATGCTTGTCACGCAAAGCACGCAGATTATCGCCTATGCGTCTGTCTCTTCGCAATTTTTGTTCCATATTATACCTCACAATTTTGACCAATATCGGTTGCAACCAATATTATTTTATGATATAATCACAGTAATTATTGACCGTGATATTGGTCAACTTTAGGAGGATATTATGATTTGTTGTGTCACCGGACACCGGCCATCCGGCTTTCCTTTTGCAAGAGACCCGAACACTCTTCCGTTTTTCAACTACTCAAAAGCCTTACAAGAGGAGCTCATATCCCTGATCAATCAAGGCTACACGCACTTCATCACAGGAATGGCAGAAGGAGCAGATTTGGATTTCGCTCAAACCATCATATTTCTGCAGGACTGTTATGAAACCCTCGTTATTGAAGCAGCGTACCCTTACCCGCCCCACACAGTCAAGAATTGGACAAAGTATCAAGAGGACAAAGAGTTTGTTGCTGAAAATTGCAATATCAAACATGTTGTTTCGGATCATTATTACAAGGGATGCATGCACAAGCGTAACCAATATATGGTTGACAAAGCAGACATCGTATTGGCGATTTGGAACGGAAAGCAAAGTGGAGGAACGTGGAACACGATCAAGTATGCGCAATCGAAAAACAAGCCAATCAAATATATCATGCTGAATGATTTTCTTGAAAATCTGTAAAAAACATAAAACAGAAAAGCCGCCTTTTGGCGGCTTTTCTACTACAATTCTGCATTTTGCATTTACAAATACCCTCTGATATCAACGGCCAACTTCTCTTCAAGATTGATCAGCCTTTTGCAAATGTCCTTGCTGCGCTCGTCGGCAGCCTTATACTGATTGAGATACTTGTTGAGTGACTTGACGCCCATGTTGCAGCCGTCCGTGATCAGGTCGGCAACCGTGTGATCCGATTCGTGCATGGTCAATTTCACGTTGGTCTTGATCCAGGACATGCTCTGCGCCATGGGAGAAGGATCCTTGCCCTCGTCGCCAAAGCGATCCAACTGCTCCTGCAGCTCGGTATTGAGCTGGTCGTGCTCGCGCTTGCAGGTCGTCAGGATCTCCATGAGCTTATTCGACTTGACCGTATCCAGCACCTCCTTGATGGACTGCACACCCATTTTGACACCTGCGTCACATTCTCGCAGCAGCTTGATGGTATCTTGCTCGATCATATGAATTTCTCCTTTTTTATTACAGTATGCACCGCATTTTTGCACTTCATACACCGACATTTTTATTGACAAGCAAAGGCACGTATGGTATCATGAAATCAGAAATAAAACAAAAAAGGAGACCGATATCATGACCGATTTCCCGAATATTGTCAACGTTCCCGGCGGCAAAGAGGTACAGACCCTTTGCTTTATGACCGACAAAAAGCACGTGCGCAAGAACTTTGTGGATCTGCGCCTTCTGGTGGACGATAAGACTGTTTTGCGCAACCCGCATAAGGGCTGGTTCTGGCACTACATCGACAACGGCTACGGCCGCGGCGCATACCGCGAGGCGCACGATCCCGACGACGATCTTGCCGACTTCCCGGGACTCAACCACCTCTACCTGCGCTTTGACTGGGGGGACGTAGAAAAGGTCGAGGGCATTTACGATTTTTCCTATCTTGACCAGATCATGGAAACGTGGGGAGCGCGCGGCTATCGATTCTCCTTACGTGTTTGCACCTACGAGGGTGCTGCGGAGCTCAATGACGCAACCCCTGCATACGTGTACGAAAAGGGGGCGCGCTGCTACCTTTTGGAGGGCGGCAAGATTCAGCCCGACTTCGGGGATCCCATCTTCCTTGCTTGTCTGGAGCGATTCATGCAAGCCTTTGGAGAAAAATACAACGGCGACCCCCGCATCGAGTGCATTGACATCGGCACCCTGGGCACCTGGGGCGAGGGACATACGGTGGAGGGCGACGGCCGCATTTACCCCATCGAAACAATCAAGGCGCACTTTGATCTGCACGCAAAATATTTTCCCGACACGCCCGTGCTTTGTAACGACGACCACATTGCAGGCCGCTTTGCAAACGGACAGGGTGAGGCGCAAGAGATCCTTGACTACGCCGCTGCCTGCGGCTTTGGCGTGCAGGATGACTCGATCTGCTGCGATTACTATTACCAGATGAACGATTACGACACCATGCGCGCACCCTGGGCGTTTGACCGTCTTGCTCCCAATGCGCCAAACGCGATCGAAATGGCGCACTACACCTACATCAAGCCGCGTTACGAATCCTATTTCCGTGGCGGCCTTACCGCCATGGAGTCCTTCAAGCGCGCGCATGCTACCTTTGCGGGCTTTCACGGCTATCCGCGCAAGTGGCTGGCAAATGAATATTATCTGACCGAATACTGCGCAAACCGCCTTGGATATTGGTATTTCGTGACGGGCGCGGTCATTCCCGAGTTGACCGACACCGCCTACAATATCATTGAGCTTGACGTGGAAAACCGCGGCTGGGCACGCGCCTACCGTAAATACGAGCTTAAGGTACGCCTGTGCGACGAGGGTGGCACGTATACCATCCCCGTAGAGTGCGATAACCGCACCTGGGAGCCCGATGCCCAGCTGACGCTTGCTTTGCGTCTTGACGCACGCGGCGTGCCCGAAGGAGACTACGACCTCTTGATCGGTATGTTTGAGGGAGAGGTGCCCATCAAGCTTGCCATCAAGCAAGATGCCTTGCACAACGACTACTATACCATTGCGCGCACACACGTGCGCAGCGTGTAAGAAAGGAGCTGCGAATATGGAAAACAAGCTTTATCCCAATCTTCAGCCCGCTCCCATACCGGACGGCAGTCAGACCATGTGCGGCACGTTTGATCACCCCTTAGCCTGCCCCGATTTTATTGACCTGCGTCCCTATCTTGACGACAAGACCGTGCAAAAGAACCCGCACAAGGGCTGGTTCTGGCACTATATTGACAACGGCTACGGCCGCGGAAATTACCGTGTCGCGCACGATCCGAACGACGACCTTTCCGACTTCCCCGGGCTCAACCATCTCTATCTGCGCTTTGACTGGGGCGACATTGAAAAGGAGGAAGGCGTTTACGACTTCTCATACCTTGACGAGATCATGGAAACGTGGGGAGCGCGCGGCTA
>JAFQUG010000069.1 GCA_017408625.1 Clostridia bacterium
CCCACCAGATCGACCTTGTACAGTGGGTAGTTGGAGAAATGCCTGTAGAGATCAATGGCTTCTGCCAGTACGGCAAATGGCACAATATTGAGGTTGAAGATGAGGTCACTGCGTTTTTTAAGTACAAGAACGGCGCGACCGGTATGTTTATAACGACTACGGGCGAGGCTCCCGGTACAAACCGCTTTGAGATTTCCGGTACCAAGGGAAAGCTGCTGGTTGAAAACAACAAGCTGTTCTACTGGCAGAATGAAAACGACTCTCAGGAATGGGCAAGAAACGCAGATACCGGATTTATCCCTCCCAAGTGCACCATGACCGAGGTTGAGACTGATGGCGAGAATCCGCAGCACATGGGAATTATCAATAACTTCATTGCTGCCATCAGAGGTGAAGAGCCCTTGTTCGTTGACGGTACCGAGGGCATCAACGGCGTGGAAATGATGAATGCCATGGAGCTTTCCGGCTGGAATAACGGTGAGACCATTTCGCTGCCTGTTGACCAAGAGCGTTATTATAAGGAACTGCAGGAGCACGTTGCGAATTCTGTAAAAAAGGATTGTGAGGACGGCGCTGTAGCAGATACGGCAGGAACTTTCGGCAGCAAGTAAGGAGGACATTATGAGATCCGCACTTGTCGGCTACGGCAATATTGCAAGACTGCACGAGCAAGTGTTGACCCAACAGGGACATACCATTGCAGCAGTATGTGATATTGATCCGAACAAACTGAAAAATGCTCCGGGAGAGCGTCATTATACCGATCTTGCAGACATGCTTGATCATGAGGAGATCGACGTGCTGCATATCTGTACCCCGCACTATCTGCACGCGGATATGATCATCGAAGCCCTTGAAAGAGGGATTAATGTTCTTTGTGAAAAGCCTCTTTGCATTTCGGAGAAGGACATCGTCAGAGTGATCGAGACTGCAGAGAGAAGTAAGGCACAAATCGGTGTTTGCTTTCAAAACAGATACAACACCGCAAATCAAGCGGTCAAGGCTTATCTGCAGGGCAAAAATACGCGCTCTGCCGTTGCGAGTGTCACGTGGTACAGAGATGCCAATTATTACCGTTCGGGTGACTGGAGAGGAAAATGGGCGACTGAGGGTGGCGGTGTGCTGATCAATCAGGCGCTGCATACGCTTGACCTTGTTCAATGGCTGGTAGGCATGCCCGAGATTCTGCAAGGGCAGATCAGCTGCATGACACTTTCGGATGAGATCGAGGTAGAGGACACTGCAGTCATTCTTGCCGGTGAGAAAAACAACGGCTTTACCTTTTATGCGACCAACGGTGGCCCGACCGACTGTCCGGTAGAGATCACACTCAAGGCTGACAGTGAATGGATCAAGCTGATGCCCAAGGATGTGATCTACGGCACGCGGCACGAGCATTATGAGGACGTTGCTCATGCGCTTGGAAAAGCGTGCTACGGCAGCGGCCACGGTGCCTTGATCGCTGATTTCTATGATTGCATAGAAACCGGCAGACACTTCGAGATCGACGCAAGGGAAGCCGCAAAGGCCGTAAGACTTGTGCTGGCGACCTATCGAAGCAAAGGAAAGCCTGAGATCATAACCAAATAGAAAAAGCAGACGGCACATGCCGTCTGCTTTTTCTATGAAATTTATCTCTTTTTCCATGCGTAAGGAGAGAAGAACACGATCATGGGAACGAATTCCAATCTGCCCAAGAGCATGGCGAGCGTTAAAACGAGTTTTGAAAAAGGCCCGAATACGGAACAATTCCCCATTGCACCAATGTCACCAAGTGCAGGTCCAATGTTATTGATACAGGAAAGGGTAGCGGTAATATTGGTTTCCATGCTATATCCGTCAAAAGCGATCAAAACAACACAAATGACAATGGCTAACATATATACGCTCAGATATCCGGTAGCAGAGCGAATGGTTTCGTCCGGAATTACATCTCCATCTACACGGACAACATTGACGGATTTGGGACGGATCATGTGCTTGATCTCACGGAAAATATTCTGGAAAAGTATCAGGATTCTTGAAATCTTCAAGCCCCCTGCAGTAGAGCCCGCACAAGCGCCAATGATCATCAAAAGTGTCAGTATCGTTTTGGACAGCACCGGCCAATCATTGAATTCCACCGTAACAAAGCCGGTTGTCGTCATAATAGAGGCTACTTGGAAAAATGCTGTTCGGACGGAGTCTCCCAAATTGCCGATCAAATGGAAAATATTTAATGAAACGGCAACAACCGAAACAGCAATGACCCCCAAATATACTCTGAGTTCCTCACTTTTGAGTGCATCCTTGATCTTGCCGATCAGAACAAAGAAGAACAGGTTGAAGTTAATGCCAAACAGTATCATAAAAATGGCGATCACCCATTCTGCAGCGGGATTGGCATATCCGGCTATCGAATTGTTGAGTACCGAGAAGCCGCCTGTGCCTGCTGTTGCGAAAGAAGTAACGATCGAATCGTACAACGGAAGCCCGCAAATCAACAGAGCAATGAATTCAAAGCACGTCAATACGATATAGATGCCGTACAGGATCAGCGCAGTCTGGCGCATCTTGGGAACCAGTTTGCCCTTTGTGGGCCCGGGAACCTCTGCGCGCATCAGGTGAATGGCTTCACCGCCTACAGAAGGCAGAATTGCCAGCATAAACACCAGAACGCCCATGCCGCCAACCCAGTGTGTAAAGCTTCTCCAAAAGAGAATACTGCGCGGAAGGCCTTCCACAGCGGTCAGGATAGTGGCGCCTGTCGTCGTAAAACCGGAAACAGTCTCAAATAGTGCGTCTATAAAGTTCGGAATCGTGCCACTGAACACAAAAGGCAGCGCTCCGAATGCAGAAAGCAGGATCCAGGCGGATGAAACGCAGATAAAACCTTCTCTTGCGTAAATATTGGTATTCTTCGGTTTGAGAATGACACAAGGGACCGATATGACGAGTAACATACATATCGTATATACAAAGGGGAGAATGTCTTCTTTGTATATCATGGCTGTTGCTAACGGAAGAAGCAAAAGGATGGCTTCTATGAGCAAAATGCAGCCAAGTAAATAGCGAAGCATGCGATAATTCATAATTATTTCAAAATATCCTTTATGTTCTCAATGTGTTCACCCTTTGTGATCAGAATGACAGTATCGTCTTTTTCAATCTTGTCATTACCGGAGGGAATAACGATCTTATCCTTATGAACAATTGTGGCAATCAGTATATCATTTCTGATCTTGAGTTGCTTTAGGGGGACACCGGTAACTCCCTCAGCATGGTCCTTGATGACAATTTCCAAGGCCTCGAATCGGTTATCCATGAGGGTATGCAAGGATTCAATTTCAATATCCTTTGTTACAGCAAGAGAGCGAACATATCTTACGATCTCATTGGAGGTCGAGTACTTCGGGGAGACAATGCTATCAAGGCCTACGCCCTTGAACAGCTCTACATACTGCATATTTCTGATCAACGTAATGATCTTATTATTGTTCTGGGACTTAGCATACAGAGAAACGATTGCATTTTCCTCGTCCTCATCCGAAAGCGCAATGAAGGCGTCTGCGTTTGTAACGCCCTCTTCTTGAAGAACCGACTGCTTGGTACCGTCATCATGGATTACGTTACAGTCAAATTGCTCAGCCAACAAGCGGCAACGCTGCTTGTCCGGCTCGATTACAGTTGCACGGATCTTGTTTTTTTGCAAGAAGGTCAGCAAATAATAGGTCATTCTGCTGCCACCAACGATCAACACGTCACGAACAGGATGCTTGTACGCGCCGATCGCCTTGAAGAACTGAGCGATTTCATCGTTGTGTGCAGTCAGACAAACTTTATCTCCTGCTTGCAAAACGAAATCACCCTTTGGGATATATGCTTCATTCTTTCGAAGAACACAACAGATCAAAAAGTGAAGTCCTACTTTGGTGTGGATCTGTGCGGGAGTCAGTCCGCACAGAACTGAGCCCGGTTCTACTGTAAATTCTGCAAGCTCGACTCGGCCGCGATAACAGGTATCGATCTTGGATGCGAAAGGGAATCTGAGCATGCGCGAGATCTCCTTTGCAACAGAGAACTCGGGATTGATGGTCAGCGATAGATTCAGGTCCTTGCTGAGCATTTGCATCAATTCTGTATACTCGGGATTGCGGACTCTGGCAACTGTGTTTTTTGTGCCTAACTTTTTTGCAGACGCACAGCAAAGAATATTCAGCTCATCCTCATTGGTGACCGCAATTAAAAGTTCAGCTTTGTCAGCACCTGCTTTGCGTAACGCGGATACGGAAGCACCGTTTCCTTGAACACCGATAATATCCAGCTTGTTGGAGAGCTCAGCCAAAACAGACATGTTCTGGTCAACAATAGTAATATCGTGACCTTCCTTGGCGAGTTGTGTACAAATCACTGTGCCGACAGCTCCGGCACCAACAACAATGATGTTCATATATAACTCCGTTTATGAAATGACATTGAGATCATTATAGCACAATCAAAGACATATTGCAAGACTTTTGTAAAATTCTTGACATCATACCAAAAAGATGATATGATATATGGGATGAATTCATCATGGGAGGATAACACGATGGAAAAAGTCAGAGTGGCGATTATAGGCCTTGGCTGCAGAGGCGGATATATGCTGCAGAATTGCCTTTTGGATATGGATAATATGGTTGTGACTGCTGTATGCGACACTTATCAGGACAGAGTTGATTGGGCTGTGAATACCATTGCAGGACGCGGATTTGAAAAGCCTTTCGCAAGTACTGACTGGCATGAGGTGCTTGATCCCGCACTTGCGGATGCTGTACTGATCCTTTCTTCTTGGGAATCCCACGTGCCGATCGCCATTGAAGCCATGGAAAAGGGAATTGCCGTGGGTATGGAAGTCGGCGGTGCTTATTCGATCGACCAATGCTGGGATATGGTCCGCGCTTACGAGCGCACCAAAACGCCCTTTATGTTCCTTGAAAATTGCTGCTACGGCAGAATTGAGATGATGGTTATGAATATGATCAAACAGGGGCTGTTTGGCGAGATCGTGCATTGCGAGGGCGGCTATTGCCATGATTTGCGCGATGAGGTCGCTTACGGCAAAGAAAACAGACACTACAGACTGCGCAATTATCTGCACAGAAACTGCGAGAACTATCCGACGCACGAGCTTGGTCCGATCGCGCAGATTTTGGGTATCAACAGAGGAAACCGATTCTTGAATCTTGTTTCGGTTGCAAGCAAGTCGCGCGGCATGAACGAGTATGCAAGACAGCATGAAAACGTCGATCCCGCGCTGCGTACTGCGAATTTCGCACAGGGCGACGTGGTATCCACCATCATCAAGTGCGCCAACGGCGAAACCATTACGCTCAGCCTCGACACAACGCTGCCCAGAGCATACAGCAGAAGATTTACCGTGCGCGGCACGCTTGGCATGTATATGGAGGACAACAATTCTGTTTACTTGGATTCCGATTTCACGCCCGCAGACCATTGGAATTGGTCGGTGCAGTGGAACAACGCGGAAAAGTACCTTGAAAAGTACGAGCATCCCGTTTGGGAGAAGTATCTCAAGGAAGGCATTCGCGGCGGACACGGCGGCATGGACGGCCTTGTGTACGACGCCTTCATCGAGGCTGTCAGAAACGGCACGCCTTGCCCCATCGACGTCTACGACGCAGCCGCATGGATGGCCGTGACACCTCTGTCTGAGATGTCTATCGCCAAGGGCGGAGCACCCGTAGTCTTCCCGGATTTCACCAACGGCGCGTTTTGCGAGAGGGATGAATGATTGTTAAGCAAAGGGGCACACCGATGGGGCTGATCAATCAACGAAAAAATAGCAGGAATTTATCAATTTTGAGCAGATTCCTGCTATTTTTCTTATCCAAAAG
>JAFQUG010000070.1 GCA_017408625.1 Clostridia bacterium
GCTAATTAACCGCCGGATCGCGCGCTCCGAGTGAGCCGCGCGCCGCATTCGGAAGCCTCTCTCCGCTACGCTCCGTTCGGCTTCCGAATGCGTTTCTCACACGATGCAAAAGTGTTTATAATCCTCTTGCACAATTGTTTACAATCTTGCTGTTGACACGGGAGGCCGGTCCCTACAAGGGCGTGTGGGCTGTTTGCCGCTTGCAGCATGACGCCGGCTCTTACAAATCTCGTTTCCCCTGCAACTCACCCGTCAGGTGATTTATCGCGCAATCTGCGTTGTTGACTTTGTGCTTTTTGGTTGCTATAATGAATGCATAAAGGCCTTTTATTGAATCAAAAGGAGGATTATTTATGGAAATCGGAGCAAAAATCAAGCAACTCAGAGTCAAGGCGGGTTTGACGCAGGAGCAGCTGGCGCAGGAGCTTGGCATCAGCGCGCAATCGGTCTCCAAATGGGAAAACGCCGTGACCATGCCTGATGTCGCGCTGCTGCCGTTGCTGGCAGGGGAGCTTGGCGTGAGCATTGACGAGCTTTTCGATCTGACCGTGGAGCAAAAGCTGCACCGCATTGAGCGCGGTTTGGACGTGCAAAGCGAGTTTTCACCCGAGGAATTTGCGCGGCATGAGGAATTTTTGCTGCATCAGCTGGACGAGTATCACGACAGAACCGAAATTTTGGAATTTCTTTCCCGTTTGTATCATTTTCGTATGGAGGCAGACGCAAGGCGCGTCAGTAAATATGCCCGAGAGGCAATGCTGCGTGCGCCCGAGCGTAAGTGCTGCCAATGGATGCTGCAAATGGCCGAGGGCGCTGACATGTGGGATTGGAATGTGGCAAATCACGCGCGTGTGATCGATTTTTACAAGGAGGTCATTGCAAACGACCGCGGCACGCCCAAAACGCCGCTGCCGTATATGTATCTGATCGACAATCTGATCGCGGATCACCGCACCGCGGAGGCGGCAAAGTATCTGGAAGAATACGCGGTGCTGCCTGCGGCAAGACCGTTTGTGATTCCCGTGTATCGCGCGCATATCGCGCTTGCCGAATACGACGTGGCAAGGGCTGACGCGATCATGGAAGAGGCAGAACAGTATTTTGGCAGCGATTCCGGATTTTTGTTTGAGAAGGCGCAGTACCACGCCCGCAAGGGAGAGTACCGTACGGCTATTGCGTATTATGAAAAATCGTGGGAGGCAGAGCAAGAAAAGCCGAGATATACCGACGCGCTGGACGCAATTTGCACGGCGTACGAGATCCTTGGCGATAAGGAAAACGCCATCGCGGCCTGCGACCGCTTGATCACCTCGCTGACCGAGGAATGGGGATACGAAAAGGACCACGCCCCCGTGATTGAGGCGCAGAAAAGAAAACAAGCGCTGATGCAGAAATAAGTAAAATGCAGAATAAAGAAAAACCGAGCGTGATAAGGCTACGGAAATAGCGAAAAATAGCAGGAATTTGTTCGTTTTGAGCAGATTCCTGCATTTTTTGTTGAAAAAGGTGAAGGAGCGGCTAAGTGGTAAATCTCACCCACCGCAACCGCGTCAGTCATTTCGCGGACACTCCGCGAAATTCTCTTCCGCTGCGGTCCCCCCGCTCCGGCGGGGAGGGCTCATGATGACCGTTTTTATGGATAACCCAACAAGACGGATTCGAACAAAAAGCCCTCTCCGCCGGAGAGGGGGGACCGCAGCGGAGCGATTTTTGGCGAGGCACGAGCCAAAAAGAGAGAAGCGATTGTGGTGGGTGAGATGCATCCTGCGGACGCTCTTTCAGCGAGAGCGGGACGCGAAAAAGCCACCACTTGTGTGGTGGCTTAATTCGAAAATTCCGCTAATTCCATCAGCCCCGTAGGGCTGTTTTTTTCTTTATTCTGCTTGCGTCTCGCACCAGTAGCAACGCCAGATGTCGTTCCCGACGTCGGTCTGTACGAAAAGATGCTCGATTTCCTGCTCGACCTGACAGATGCAACGGCCGTTGCGGCAGGTCTTGGTGTCCTTGTGGATCAGACCGTCCACCACGCGGAAGGACTGATAGTCGTTCTTGGCATCCTCCAAAAGGCGCAGAATGAGTGCCATGCGCATCAGCTTACCGTTCAGCACCTGCTTGAAGTAGCAGGCTCTGGGATCTTGGTCAATGGCAACCGAAATTTCATTGACGCGGGGCAGGGGATGCAGAATGGCAAGGTCTGCCTTGGCGGCCTCCAGCTTGTCGGGCGTCAGAATATAGCTGTCCTTCAGACGCTGATACTGCGCCTCGTCTGCAAATCTCTCGCGCTGCACGCGGGTCATGTACAGAATGTCCAGCTCAGGCATTGCGGCCACCAGATCGGTGGTTTCCGTGTAGGTCATGCCCTTCTTGTCAAGCACCTCGGCAAACATGTATTCGGGCAAGCGCAGCTCCTCGGGGGAGATCAGCACCACCTTGATGCCGGTGTAGCGGGAGAGGGCATTGATCAGCGAGTGTACTGTTCTGCCGTACTTGAGGTCGCCGCAAAGACCCACGGTCAGATCGTGCAGTCTGCCCTTTTCGCGGTAAATGGTCAAAAGATCGGCAAGGGTCTGGGTGGGATGGCAATGTCCGCCGTCGCCCGCGTTGATCACGGGAATGGATGCTGCTTGCGCTGCCACCAGTGCCGCACCCTCTAAGGGATGCCGCATGGCAATGATATCTGCATAGCAGGAGACAGTTTTTGCCGTGTCCGCCACGCTCTCGCCCTTGGCAGCCGAGGATGCCCCTGCGCTGGAGACCGAGATCACGTTGCCGCCCAAGGACAGCATAGCTGCCTCAAAGCTCAGTCTGGTGCGCGTGGAGGGCTCAAAGAATAAGGTGGCTAAGATCTTGCCGTCGCAAGCGTGTGCGTATTTTTCGGGGTGATCTGCAATGTCGCAGGCGACCTCGATCATGCGGTCAAGCTCCTCGACGGTCAGATCGACCGTATCGATCAGACTTCTTTTCATATTCGTTACACCTTTTTTGGAATACTGTGGTTGGATCAAGCCTTTGCGCCGTTGACGGCGAGGTAATTCTTGATGCGGGTGACGTTCTCTTCATTCTTGGGATCCTCTTCGAGGTACTCGATGATATCATAAACGTCAACGATGGAGTATACGGGGAAGCCGAACTGCTCCTCGATCTCCTGCATAGCGCCCTTCTCGCCCTGGCCCTTTTCCTTGCGGTCGACCATGATGAAGGTAGCAGCTACCTTGGTGCCCTCGAGGTGGGCGAGGATCTCCATCGACTCGCGGATAGCGGTGCCGGCGGTGATGACGTCCTCGATGATGACGATCTCTTCGCCGGGCGAGGGAACGTAGCCGACGAATACGCCGCCTTCACCGTGGTCCTTGACCTCCTTACGGTTGAAGAAGAAGGGAA
>JAFQUG010000001.1 GCA_017408625.1 Clostridia bacterium
CTGGCTGCCGAGGCTGCTGCATACATCGCCGAGAATTACGCCGACTCCGCCATGATCTTTGCGCAGGATCTGGCCGACGAGGGCTACTACAAAATGCTGGGCGGCCTTTCCACCTATCCCATGACCGTGATCGTGAACGCCGAGGGCGTGGTCACCGCGGTCGTGATGAACCCCATGACCCACGAGGAGCTCGTGGCCGCCGTGGAGGACGCGATCGGAGATTAAAACATAATGATTTCCGTAGGGCGGGGCTTGCTCCAATGCCGTTAAGTTAAGAAAACACGATGCGCCCCCGCCCCCAAGATCCTTCGCGGCGCATTCCCATTTTTGTCATTCTCGAGCGAAGCGAAGAATCTTAAAAATGGGAATGCTTGCTCAAGGATGACGGGGGGCGGGGATAGCCATTTCTTAACTTAATGATATTGGGGCTTGCTCCCGCCCTGTTTTTTCGTTGGCAGAAAGCACCTTCACACCCTTACTCGCCTGCAGACGCATAAAAAATACCCCCTTTGGTACCGTTTGATACCAAAGGGGTTTTCATGTAAATATTGTTTTTTATTCTTTCTTATCCAGCACGATCTGCGTTTGCTCGTCCTCATACTGACGGGTATAGAGGCGATAATAATACCCCTTTGCCGCCATCAGCTCGGCGTGGCTGCCGCGCTCGATGATCTTTCCGTCCTTGACGGCCAAGATGATATCGGCTTGGCGGATGGTGGAGAGTCTGTGCGCGATGACAAAGCAGGTGCGACCCTCGCTGACGCGCTCGGTGGCCCTTTGGATCAGCTGCTCGGTGTGGCTATCCACCGACGAGGTGGCCTCGTCCAGCACCAAAATCGAGGGATTAGCCAGCATGACGCGCGCAAACGACATCAGCTGCTTTTCGCCCGTGGACAACAGATCTCCGCCCTCGCCCACGTCACTCTCAAGTCCCTTGCCCATGCGCTCCACGATTCTCCATGCGTCGATCTCGCGCAAGGCGGCCTCCATCTCCTCTTCGGTGGCGTTCGGATTGCCGTAGCGCAAATTCTCCGCGATCGAGCCTGAGAACAAATGTGGCGTTTGCAGCACGTAGCCAAGCGAGGAATGCAGCCAAAGCTGGCTTCTCTCTCTTGCATCTCTGCCGTCGATCAGCACGCGCCCCTTGGTGGGGTCGTAGAAGCGGCAAACCAGGTTGACCAGCGTGGATTTTCCCGCGCCCGTCTCGCCCACGATGGCCACGTTCGTGCCCTTCGGCACGTGCAGATCAAAGTTTTCCAGCACCCATTCGTTGCCGTCCGGGTACATAAACGACACGTCCTCAAAGGTGATGTCACCCTGCAGGGGCTCCCAGTTCTCTCTCTTGGGATGGAAGGTATCACCATACTTTTCCACAACCTCGGCGCTGTCCGGCACGTCGGATTCGGTCTCCAGAATCTTGGAAACGCGCTCCATATTGACGCGCACAAAGATCATGTCGGCCATGGCATTGACCACCCATTGTACCTGCTCCATGACGTTCATGGCGTAGGTCATAAAGACCGAAAGCTTTGCGATAAACTCCAGATTCTCCTGCGCGATCAATCCGCCGCGCCACAGCACCAGCGCCAGTGCCATGGAGGTGGAAAACGAGATCAGACAGATAAAGCTTGCGCGCACGCGTGCGGTCAGCACGGCGGTCTTGTTCATCTTACCCGTCAGCGCAAAAAATCCCTTGCGCATCTTTTGCTCTGCACCCAGCACGCGCACGGTGCGCGAGCCGGTGATGCTTTCATTAAACTTGCCCGAGATCTGCGAATTGAGCTCTCTGACCTCACCATTGAGCGTGCGCAATTTGCGCTCAAACAGCGCGGCACTCAGCGCAATGACCGGCACGATGACCATGACACACAAGGCCAGCTTCCAGTCCTTGATAAACATGATAACCGCCGCACCGATCAAGTACGACAAATTCCACACGCCGCTCATGAAATCCCAAGCAACCACGCCGCCGATACGGCCGGTGTCGCTCATGATACGCGAGTGCAAGTATCCTACACTGTTCTGGTTAAAGAACGAGAAGGACAGCGTTTGCAGATGCTTGAAGCACGCGCCGCGCATATCCTTGGCGATCAGCACCTCGATCCTGCCCGTCTGGTAGGATGAAATAAAATCGGCCACGATACGCGAGAGCAAAAACAGCGCGTAAAGCAGGCAAAACAGCCCAAGCCCCGACACCGTGCCGGGCACGATGAAGTTGGCAATGGCGTATTCCTGGAACAGAGGCAGGCAGATATCCACCACACCGCTGTAAATGCCCAAGAACAAAATGACACCAAACACCCACAAATAGGGCTTGAAAAATGCGATCACCTTGGGGTACGGCAATCCCTTGCGCTTTACTTGATCTTTTTTCATGCCGTCACCTCCCCCTCGGATCGCACTTCATCTCTTCCCTGCATTGCGCAAACGCGGCTGTAAATGCCGCCCGCGGCAACAAGCTCTGCGTGCGTGCCCATCTCGGCCACACGTCCCTCGTCCAGCACCACAATGCTGTCCGCATGCGAAAGCGTGGTGATGCGGTGCGAGATCAGAATGACCGTGCAGTTTTCAAACTCGCGGCGTAGCGCGCGGCGGATGGTAGCATCGGTCTCACTGTCTACAGCGGAAAGAGAATCGTCAAAAATCATGATATCCGGCTTGGTTGCCAGCATTCTGGCAATCGAGCACCTTTGCTTCTGACCGCCCGACAGCGTCACGCCGCGCTCGCCCACAAAGGTCTCGTACCCTTCCTTGAACTCGGAAACCGCACCGTCAAAGCAGGCAACGCCTGCGGCATGCCTGACCTCGTCCATATCCACGCCGTCCGTGCCCATGCAGATATTCTCGGCAATGGTGCCCGAGAACAGATACGTATCCTGCAGCACGTATCCCACGTGGCGGTGCAGCTCTGCGCGGTCGATCTGTCCGATCGGCACGCCGCCGATGGTGATCGAGCCGTCCTCCAGCTCGTAAAGTCGGTCCAAAAGCCCCATCAACGTGCTCTTGCCCGAACCCGTGCCGCCCATGATGCCGATCACACTGCCGCCCTTTACAGAGAAGGAAACGTCCTCCAAGATCTGCGCGCCCTCCGCCTCATAGCGGAAGTTGACGTGATCAAACACAATATCGCCCTTGAAATCGGGCTCTTTGACCTCTTTTGTCTGCATTTCGGGAGAGGTATTGAGAATATCGTTGATTCTGCCCAGTGCCACGCCTGCCTTACTCATCTCGGATACGATTCGGCCAAGAGAGCGCACAGGCCACAGCATCATGGCATTATAGGTCACGAACGCAAGCAGGTCGCCAAGCTCCATTCCGTGCGCGACGCACATATACGTGCCCACGCCCAGCACCGCCAGCACCTGCATGCCCGAGAAAAAGTCACCCACGATCCAGAACCAGGTAAACAGCCAGGTCAGGCGCACGTTGCGGTCACCGTATTCTTTATTTTTTCTGTCAAATTTTTCGATCTCGCTTCTCTCGCGGCCAAAGGCGCGCACTACGCGCACGCCGGTCAGATTTTCCTGCGTGATCGAGGAAAGCTCTGCTTCGCAGATATCGCAAGCCTCAAAATGCTTGCTGATCTGTGCGCGGAACACCAGCGAATAGGTCAGCACGATGGGCACAAAGGCCAAAGGGACCAGTGCCAGCAGCGGATTCATGACAAACATGACGGTCAGCGACACGGCCAGCAAAATGATGACGCGGAACAAGGGCACCAGCTGCTCAGCCACGAAATTCTTGACCATTTCCACGTCCGAGGTGGAGCGTTGGATCAAGTCTCCCGTCTTATTCTGCGAATAAAAGCTCTGTGGCAGACGGCCGATGTGCGAAAACAGGTCGTCGCGAATGGTTTTGACCATGCTCTCGCCGCCCTTATTGTTAAAGTACATGTTGCCAAAGCGGCACAGCACCGAGGCAGCACCCGTCACGATGACGGCAATGGCCACCAGCCATAATTTATCCTGCAGGAACGCAATCAGCGCGGGAATATCCACGTGCTCGACAAGCGGCGCAGCCCACTCGGGCAGCTCCAAGGCCTTGCCCGAGAGCAGATTGTCCACGGTAAAGTTGACGATCTGCGGTGCGACCATTTCAAGCGCAGTCATGGCAACGGCGCACAGAATGCCCAACGCAAACCAAAGACGGCTCTTTCTCAAGAAACGCCAAAGCCGTGCGGCCTTGCCGTACACCTTGTGTTGTGTTTCCATATGATCACATCCTTTCTGTTTCGTTCTTATGTAGGGGAGGAATATTTGCAAGCAAATTCATCCTCCCCAACAAGCGCTCATTTAGTTTCCTGCCTGCGCAAACGGACAAATATCCCCAAGCGGGCACCGGTCGCATTTGGGTGCTCTTGCCGTGCAATAATCGCGGCCGAACTGTACGGCGCGATGGCAAAAGTCGCTTTGCTCCTCGGGCTCGACGTACAAATCCAAGATCTTTTCCACCTTGTGCGGGTCCTTCATTTCCACAGGGTACGCGCCGAGTCTGCCGCCAATACAGATCAGGTGCGTGTCGGCCACAATGCCCGGAATGCCGTAAATATCTCCAAGCAAGAGATTGGCGATCTTGCGCCCCACACCCGGAAATGTCAGCAGCACCTCGCGGTCGGCAGGCACTTTGCCGCCATAATTTTCTACGATCAGCGCACAAGAATCCTTGATGTTTTGCGCCTTTGCACGGTAAAAGCCGCAGGAATGCACCCGTCTCTCCAAGTCTTCAATAGGAGCTTCGGCTACCGCCTTGGCAGTCGGGTACGCGGCAAACAGATCACGGCACACGATATTGACCCTGGCATCGGTGCATTGTGCCGACAGCCTGCCCATAATCAAAAGTCTCCAGCCGTCGTCCGCGGGATCGGGCGCGTCGGTCCTCCACTCCAGCGCGCACTCCGCGCCCGGGTAGATCTCGGCAAGTCTTCTCGAAACCTCGTCAAACCTTTGCTTGGTCTGTTTATATTGCTTTGTTCTCTTCAAATTTTTCATACATTTCTTTCAATAAAGCGCGGGAAAACCGACCTCTTCTAACAAAGGTCGATTTTCCCCACTCTTTTATGTAGTTGTCTTAGGATCAATCCTCAATCGGATACTTTTCCTTGTATTCCTGGAATCTGCGATCAAACTCGGGACTGCCGTGCTTGACGTCGTACAGGTATTTATGCATATCAAGTGCCTTATCCTGCGAAAGCTCCCGCATGCAGCCCGCGATATTGGAGCAATGGTCTGCGACTCTCTCGCAGTTGGTCAAAAGGTCGGAGAGAATGAAGCCCATTTCCATGGTGCATTCGTTGTTCTGCAGACGCACGATGTGGTGCAGCTTGATCGAATCACGAAGATCGTCGATGACCTCCTCCAGCGGTTCCACCGAGGCAGCCATCTCGAAATCGTCGTTGATAAAGCCCTCGCGTGCGTTCCAAAGCACCTCGCGCACCGCAGCGACCATGGTGTTGATCTCCTTTTGTGCGGCGGGAGAGAATTGGATTTGCTTATCCTTCATTTCCTCGGCAGACTCCACGATATTGACCGCGTGGTCCGAAATACGCTCAAAGTCACCGATCAAGTGGAGCAGCTTGGTAATCTCGCGCGAGCCCTCACCCGAGCTGTTCTTTGCAGCCAGCTTGACCAGATACGAGCCGATTTTATCCTCCATCTTGTCCACGTCGTCCTCGCACTTGCGCACAAGGTCGGCGGACTTGGAATCATAATTGGAAAGCAGCATCAGCGCGCGGTCCATGGCGTCACAGGATGCGACTGCCATCTTACGTGCAGCAACCTCAGCCTGCTCTACTGCAACCGCAGGGGTGATGAACAGTCTCTCGTCCAGCACAAGACCGTCCTCGTCCTTCTTTTTTTTGGAGGTCTCGGGCACCGAAACGGTGGCCAGCTTGACCAGCAGATTGGTGAACGGGAACATAATCATGACGGCAATAATCTTGAATACGGTATGAATAATCGCAATATCCCACATGTTGGCTGTAACGCTGTTGAGTCCAAATCCAATCATTGCGTCCAAAATGTAGTAGCCACTGAGCACAACGGCAACCGAAATAATGTTAAAGTACAGGTGCACCAGTGCCGCACGCTTACCGTTCTTGGACGAGCCCATAGAGGACAGCATTGCGGTGACGCAAGTACCGATATTCTGACCCATGACGATCGGGATGGCGATACCGTAAGAGATCGCACCCGACGCGGTCAACGCCTGCAGAATACCGACGGAAGCAGAGGAGGACTGTACGACCGCAGTCAGCACAGTACCTGCAAGAATGCCCAAGAAGGGATTTTCAAACATGACAAGCAGCTGGCCAAACTCGGGAATTTCCTTGAATACGGCAACCGCATCCGACATGATATTCATACCCGTCATCAGCACACCAAAGCCCAGCAGGATAAAGCCAACCTGCTTATATCTGTTCTTCTTTGCAAACATGCAGAACACAATGCCGATCAGGGCAAGGATGGGCATCCAGAAGTCGGGCTTGAGATATTGCAGCCCTGCCATAATCCCCTCAGCACCTGCAACCTCCATGCCGGTCATAGCGGTCAGCCATGCCGTAACTGCAGTACCGACGTTTGCACCCAGAATCACGCCTACGGCCTGTGCCAGCGTCATGGTGGCGGAGTTGACAAAGCCCACGACCATGACCGTAGTGGCAGAGGACGATTGAATGATGGCAGTGACACCCAAGCCCAGCAAAAAGCCTTTGAATTTGTTGGAAGTCAGCTTGCCGAGAATGATCTTAAGTCTGTTACCCGCACTCTTTTTAAGAGCATCGCCCATAACGTCCATACCGAACAGGAACAGCGCAAGGCCAAGCAGCAGATCGAGCACCATGAAAACGTCAATGCTCTCGTGGGTCAGCACAGCCTGCAGATTGTTCAACAAATTTTGCATTTCCGAATCCTTTCCGATCCTTTGTAAATCAGATCAACATTTGTCCGTTTATATTCAACTTAAACTGAAGGCCAAGCATATCCGCAGCCTTGCGGCACATGACCATTCTGCCAAGAAAAATCTCAAAATACGACATGACCGATGCAACGCCCGTATCGATATCCAGCGTCAGCGTCACCGTCCTCTGCTCCTTATCCAGCGTCAGACGCGACATCTCAACCGAATAATTGACGCGGTCGTGAATATCAAAGGTGGCAAAATCCTCGTTTCTCACACGGCTTCTTCTTACGTCCGACTTGTCCGCTAAGATCAAGGCAGCAGCCACGCCGTTGACCGGCACACCCGTGCCCTCGTCGTGGTTGCCGATCGCGGTGACCACGGTGGCAATATCCTCGGGGGGCATGTCCATATGATCAAGCAGACGGAAGGCCATGACCGCACCGCTTTGCGAGTGCTCCACGCGGTTGACTAAGTTGCCGATGTCGTGCAGATATCCCGCGATCTTGGCAAGCTCGATCTCGTGCGCGTCGTATCCAAGCTCGCTAAGGATATACGCTGCCGTTTCGGACACGCGCGTGACGTGCGCAAAGCTGTGCTCGGTAAAGCCAAGCGCGCGCAAGGATTCGTCCGCCTTCTGTATATAGGTTCTGATTTCCGGGCTATGCCGCAGTTGATCGTACGTGATCATCCATTTCCTCCGCAAAATGCCTATTTGATATTATTTTATCATATTATAGTACATTTGTCAATAATATTTTCGGTTGAACGCGTGCGGCGCATGTCATACACCCCCCGATTGCAGGGGATGGCACCCTCAACATCTCTAAAGGGACATATTTTGAAAAAAGGAAATCCGCTCGTCCGAGCGGATTTCCAACCACGATTCTTCATTTTTCATTTGCAACAGCCTAATGCGACAAGCATTGCGTTTTATGCAACGGACTCCATTTCCCTTTTTTGAAATAGATCGAGAACATGAAAAACAGCGCAATATTGTGCGCGATCATGCATGCCCAGGCAGCCACCAGGGTGGGATTGGGCAACAGCATCAGGCAAAGGAACGTGCCGCAGATGCGCATGCCCCACATACCGATGACGTTGAAGACGAACGGGACCTTGGTGTTGCCCACGCCCTGCATCATGCCCTCGGTGATGATGGTCACGCCATAGAACGGCTCGGACAAGGCTACCATGCGAAGCACGGTCGTACCAAGCGAGATGACCAATGGGTCTTTGGAGAAGATGCGCAGCATGTGCGGTGCAAGCAAAAACAAAAGTCCGCCCGAGATGATCATAAGCAGCACCTCGCATACAAGCATGAGTCTGCCGAGATCCTTCAGCTTTTGCTTGTCCTTTGCACCTACGCAGTTGCCCGCCAGCGTTGCGGCCGCTGCCTGCATGCCATAGCCGGGGATATAAAAGGCGGACTCCACTGTGTTGGCAAAGCCGTGCGCGGCTGTGGAAACATCGCCAAGCGAATTGATCATAGAGGCAAACACCACGTACCCAAGCGAGGTGGCAAATCTCTGCGCCATATTGGGCATAGCCACCTGTAAGCAAGGACGCAGAATCTCACGGTCCGGCCAAAGCCTTTGACCGCGCGGGGAGATCACGGGATGTCTCCAAACGGCAACCGTGATGACAATACCACCTATCACAAATGAAATCGCACTGGCAATGGCAGCACCGATCACCGCAAGTCCCGCACCGGGGATGATCAGCGGCAAGGTCGCGCCCGAGAACCAAGGGATCTCCACGGTTCTTGTAGGATAGATCAGGAAAAAGTTGAGCACGACGTTGACGATATTGACGATAATGCCCACCTTCATGGGCGTTTTGGTATCCCCCGCTCCGCGTAGCACCGCGCCAAAAATAATGGACGCTGCACGGAACAGCATGGGCGTATACAGAATAAAGAAATAGATGGCGGCCGTGTCGCGGATATCGGGGTCGACCTGCATGATCACAGGTACAAAGGGCGCGAGCGCGAGCGTCAGCACCGTGAACAGAATGCCGGACGCAAGCACGATCAGTACCGCCTGTGCCGAAGCGCGGCGACACATATCCTTATCCCCCGCCCCCATGGAGCGCGCAATATAAGCCAAAAATCCCACGCCGAGTGCCGAGAGCGAGCTGCCTACCAGCCAACCGACCGTGCTGGTAGACCCAACGGCTGCAGAAGCCTGCGTGCCAAGCGAGCCGACCATGGCGGTATCCACGTACTGAACCGCCGTGTGCATCAGCTGCTCAAGCATGGTGGGCAAGGCCAGCGCAACCACGGTGGGCAACAGCCCCCACTGTATATTTCTGAAAAATCCTTTTTTCATAAATCTCTCCAAAATGCGATCTGTTCCCATTATAGCACAATTTTGCCTAAGAGGAAAGAGTCCGCGGTAAAAAAATAAAAAATTCCCGACAACCTATTGATTTTTGAAGTCAAAAAAAGTATAATGAAAGTATCCAAATAAGCAATCCAATCAAACAAAGGAGACACGCTATGGCAAAAATTACATTCATGGGTGCGGGCAGCACCGTTTTTGCAAAGAACGTACTGGGCGATGCTATGCTGACCCCCTGTCTGCACGACGCCGAAATCGCGCTTTACGACATTGACGCCGAAAGACTGGATGAATCCTATCTGATGATCACCAAGCTCAATGAGAACATCAACGAAAATCGTGCAACGATTCACAAGTATCTGGGCGTGGATAACCGTAAGGACGCGCTGCGCGGCGCTGATTTCGTGGTTGACGCGATCCAGGTCGGTCTGTACGATCCCTGCACCATCATCGACTTTGAGATTCCCAAGAAGTACGGTCTGCGCCAGACCATCGGCGACACGTTAGGCATTGGCGGCATCTTCCGCGCACTGCGTACCATCGCAGTCCTCAAGGATTTCGCTGCCGACATGGAAGAGGTTTGCCCCGATGCGTGGTTCCTCAACTACACCAACCCCATGGCTATGCTTTCCGGCTACATGCAGAGATACACCAAGATCAAGACGGTAGGCCTTTGCCACAGTGTTCAGGTCTGCTCCGAGGGCCTTTTGCACAGACTTGGCATGCAGGACAAGCTGGAGGGCAGACGCGAGAAGATCGCGGGCATCAACCACATGGCATGGCTGCTTGAGATCGAGGACAAGGACGGCAACGACCTCTATCCCGAGATCAAGAGAAGAGCCAAGGAAAAGAATGCAAACGAAAAGCACGACGACATGGTCCGCTTTGACTACATTGACAAGCTCGGCTACTACTGCACCGAATCCAGCGAGCACAACGCTGAATACAACTACCTTTACATCAAGGAAAACCGTCCTGAGCTGATTGAAAAGTTCAACATTCCGCTGGACGAATATCCCAGACGCTGCGTAGCCCAGATCGCAAACTGGAAGCGTCAGAAGGAAGAGCTGATGGCGGGCGGAGAGATCTCCCACACCCGTTCCCGCGAATACGCTTCCCACATCATGGAGGCAATTATGACCGACGTTCCCTACCGCATCGGCGGCAACGTACTCAACAACGGTATGATCCCCAACCTGCCCGACGAGGCTTGCGTTGAGGTTTCCTGCATGGTTGACCGCAAGGGCGTACATCCCACCTACGCAGGTCGTCTGCCCGTACAGCTGGCTGCTATGAACATGACCAACATCAACGTTCAGCTGCTGACCATTGAGGCAGCCGTAACCGGCAATATGGAGCACGTATACCAGGCAGCAATGCTGGATCCTCATACCGCTGCACAGCTCAGCCTGGACGACATCGTTAAGATGTGTGA
>JAFQUG010000071.1 GCA_017408625.1 Clostridia bacterium
ACTGCTTCGCTGGTCTTTACGTCGACCTGCATGACGTCCAGAGAAAGCTTATCCAGTCTTTCAAAGAACGGCAGACGGAAGCCGGCCTTACCGATCAAAACTCTCTTCTTGGAGCGGAAGCCCGAGATGATATACGCCTTGTTCGGGGGCGCTTTGACGTAAGCTGCTCCGAAGAACAGCGCGATCAGAGCCACAGCGGCAATTACTGCGATAATAATAATGGTTACGGGATCAGGCATTAGTATGTCCTCCTTTGAAATTTTATTGACTTTGTTGGCCTGTGACTATATGATAACACGCAGTCACGTGACTGTCAAGTACTTTCGCTTATTATGAACACGGATTTACAATTTATTCATGCCATGGATATAATTAGCTCTCCAGCAGCATATCTCCCTCTTTGATCCAGCCCAATTTGCGCATGATCTCCGAGAAAAGCAGCGAAAGGACTGCCGGGAGAACAATGCAGCAAAGCACAAGGCCGATCCAGAGCATAGGGCCTTTTTCGGTGGAATTGATTACGCCGATCGGTCCGACCATGCCGCAAGTGCCCATGCCTGCGGCAACGCCCGCGCATTTGAGCTTGAAGACCATGGTGGAGATCGGGCCTATGATGGCAGCAGCCAACGTGGGCGGGATCCAGATCTGCGGACGCTTGCAAATATTGCCCATCTGCAGCATGGACGTGCCAAGGCCTTGCGAAACGATACCGCCCCACTTGTTCTCGCGGAAGCTGGAAACCGCAAAGCCGACCATCTGTGCGCAGCAGCCGACAGCAGCCGCACCGCCTGCCAGCAAAAGTCCCTCGTCAGTTCCCTGCAATGCCGCGGCGTCAATGGCCGCCTGCGAGAAGATCATGGCGCAAATGGCTGCGGACGAGATGGGCAGCGTCAGAACGATACCGACCACAACCGAGATCACGATGCCCATCAGCAGGGGCTGCAGCGTAGTAGCCGTGGCGATGAACACGCCCAGATAATACATGACGTACGAAACCAGCGGACACAGCAGCCAGGATGCACCAAAGCCGACCAAAATGGTGACGACCGGAGTGACAAGCACGTCGACCTTGGTTTTCTTGGAGACCAGCATACCGATCTCGCATGCAATGATCACGGCAAAGAATGCACCCGCAGGACCTGCGGCGTAGAACACGCCTTCGCCTGTTCCCTGCGTTGCTGCCCAGGAAAGGATCTTACCGTCTAAAATGACCGCGCCCATTGCGTTTGCCATGGCACCTACGGCAGCGGCCGAGAACATGACAAGCGGATGTGCGCCCAGCGCGTTTGCAATGGCAACGCCGATGGCCATACCCGTGGCACTCTTGGCGTACGTTGCAATCGTGTTCAAAAACGGCAGATTTGCATACGTTCCGACCGTGTCAAAGATGGTACCGATCAAGAGCGACGCGAAAAGTCCCAGTGCCATGGCACCCATAGCCTTGATGAAATACCTGTGCGCGTACTGCTTGACGGTGTTTGTGAATTGATTTTGCTTCAAAGCAATCGCCTTCTTTCGATATTTTATACATCAAGTATATCATATATAACAAGCGAATGCAAGAAAAATTTGCTTTAGCTGATTAAATTTTTCAAATAATGCCGTGGGCGAGGATCGTTTATGCAATCCTCGCCCATCCTGTTATTTCATTTGCAAAAATCTGAATTTGTCGCGCAATCTGACGCGGTACGCAGTAATAAATCTTCCGATGACGAAATCGTACAGCACAAACGCAAGATTTGCTGTCAGCCATACGGCCAAAGAGAACGCCCAATGCGCCCCTTCACCTCCGAAAAAGACACCCAGTGCGGCAGGATAGCTTTGCGCTGCGGGAAACAGCAGCTGCCACAGCACCAGCACACCAAGCGCGATCACCGCATTGAACAGCATCTGCTTGATGATCACACGCACAACGGTCGGCACTTTTTCAAGCAGTACCCTGAGCATGGGATAGACGCCCGCAAAGACCAGATATTCCCACGCAGCCGTATTATACGGCATCAAGATCAGCGCAAGCACCGAGGTGACCAGCCAGATCAGCCAAGGGTAATACCCGCCAAGCTCCTCTGTCGCCCACACCGCGATCAGTGAAGCAAGCGCGGCCATGGAAAGATCCAGAGAGCCGTCAAACAGTCTGCCGGCACAAAGCAGTACTGCGCCAAGCGCGCAAAGTAAGGCACTGACGGTCAGCCGCTTGGTTTTTTGTATGGAAGATACGTTTTTTGAATTCTTCTTTTTCATCACAGCCCCCGTCGCATGCAGCCGCAGCACAGGTTTGCACATGCAAGAGCGGTGCAAAGATGGCAGCAGTTACAGCCGGTATTGATGCTGGTGGTCTGTCTGCCAAAGGCGTCCGCATTCTGGTCAAAGCGAGATCTTGCCGCACGGTATTCCGCGTTATGCGGCTCCATACCGCATGCGATATCGAATTCCCGGCATGCATCGACACGTCTGCCCATGCGCACGTACACACAGCCGGTCAAGAAGTGCCACTCACCGCCGCGCTCCTTTTCGGGTACGGACTGCAAGAGCGTATAGGCGCGCTCTATCGCACCGTTGTTGATCAGATGGCGGATATCGGTATACAGTGCACTGCCCGTCGGACTACCCTCAGCACGGAAGCCGCCATAGCCATACGACTGGCCGCCACTCTGCTTTTTGCCGCTGCGAATGGCCTGTACCTCCTCGTAGGCGGCGTTGATCTCCTTCATTTTCTGCTCCGCACTCGCCTGCAGCTCGGGCTTGCCCGCATATCTGTCGGGGTGATATTTACGCGCCAGCGCGCGGTAGGCTTTTTTGATTTCGTCCTCGTCGGCATCCGGACTGATGCCGAGTATCTTATACGGATCATTCATGCTCCGCGCTCTCCTTTACATTTTTACATTTCTGACAGTCTTTTCCCAAAAACAGCACCGCTCTTGCCTGCGCGGGCATTCCCAGGCGCAAAATATGATAGATCACGGCCTCCAGATCATCGCGGCCGTCAAAGTCGATCAGATCGGCCGCCGCCACGGCATCGGCAAGCTCGGCCGTCAACAGCGTATCCAGCGTTTTGCGCATCTCGGCCGAGAGCTCCTCTTCCCCGTACAGCGCGTAAAGCGCGTTGAATCTTCCCTTCTGCACGTCCTTTTCATAGTCCTCTGCGGCGTCCAGCAGGAACACCCATCTGCCCATACTGCTGCCAAGCTCGTGTAAAATCGCGCGCGTCTGCCTCTCTGTGCCACAGGACAGCAAATCTCCCATCATAGCGCCGAACGCATTGGCAGGGATATCCGCCGAGCCGTTTGCCTCTTTCTCGGCTAAAGCAAAGGCTTGCATGCCGTCCGCGGCAATGCGATCGATCTCGGGCATGCGCCTTTTGGCACGACGGCGCATATGGGCAAAATACGGCAACGCAAGACGTGCGCGCAAGCGCGCCCATCCGCGCTCGTCCGCAATATCATCCTTGCATTTATGATAAGCAAGCGCGGCCATGATGCAGGCAACCGTCTCGGTCTCCTCGCAAGGCTTTAACACGTCAGCCTTGGTCAGCGGATGCAAAAAGCAACGCTTCTTTGTAAACTCGGGAGTCGTACCGCGTGCCGCCATGCGCAAAAGCACCATGGCTGCTGCGTCGTAGCGCAAGGTCAGGCGAGAGCATTGCCCCGTGCATTTGCCCATCTGACGGCATAGCCCGCAATATGCGCCGCGATAGCACGCAAATTCGCGGATCTTCAGTTCCGGTTCAAGAATCCGGATATATCCAAACACGCGTATTCCCCCTTTTTACATACTTCCTCTATGATACCGCATTTTTGTTGGCAAAGCAAGACCAATTTGTAAATATTCCCATAACAACCGTTCGACAGTTTGTGACAGTGGCTTGAATTTACAAAAACAGCTTTCGCATCTGTCTGCCTGCCAGGGCCTGCTCCAGGGCCTGCGGTACAAGCGAGAATTCGGCCACCAAGGAATGCGGCTTGCTGGTGGGATCATCCTGCCGCACAGGTACGAAAAACACGTTTTTACGGTTGAGCAGCGTGGCGATATTCTGCAGATTTGCCGACATGGCATCGTTTGACGCAAGTGCCAAAAGCAACGGGCGATCCGAGCGCAGATGCGCCTTGGCCGCCATGCAGACCGAGGAATCGGTCTCGCCGGCTGCAAGCTTGGCAAGCGTGTTGCCCGTGCAGGGGCAGATGACCAGTGCTGACAGCGGCCGCGCAGGCCCCAATGGCTCGGCATCCTTGATGGTGTGAATGATCTCGTTGCCGCATTTGGCCTCCACGCTTTGCCGCAGTGCGCGCGCTGTGCCAAAGCGGGTATCGGTCTCCCAGACGCGCTCGCTCATGATGGGCACGACGTCGTATCCCTTTTGCAACAGGATATCCAGCTGCGCAAGTGCCTCGGCGTGCGTGCAATACGAGCCGCACAAGGCAAAGCCGACGGTTTGTCTGATCTCACTCATATTCTCTCCCCCCCCTTCAAAGCCTTGACTGTATAATCCGCGATCAGCCTGCCTGCCGCGCGCGGTGCGTATTTACCCGGAATGCCCTGCCCGTTGACAACATGCAAGCCGTGCCGCCCGACCGCCTCCATATCAAAGCCACCGGGTGCGCTTGCAAGCTCCACAAGCAGAATGCTCTTTTTCATTTGTGAGAGCAGTCCTTCATCAAACAGCACGTGCGGCACGGTATTGCAAAGCGCGTCGTGACTTGTGATCCCGGGCGGCAGCGTCCCGGAAAAGCATACCGTTTTTGCGCCCAGCGCGCGTGCGCGAGAAAGCACCTCGGGGCGTCTTGCATATACAGTGGTACGAACGCCGAGCGCACAAAGCATACGGCAAAGGCACTCGGCAATCCTGCCCATGCCCATGATCGCAACTTCCGCGTCGTACAGTGTACCCTCCAGCCCCGCCCCAAGCAGCATGAGTGCGCCCTCGGCGGTGATGCGGGCGTTGTCGAATAAAAAAGCCTCGTCCTTCATGTAATCGTACGTGCGCGCGCCGCCCTCGGGCAGCATGCCGCCAATCACCGCCAGCCCTCTCCGGCTTGCTTTTTTGATCAGATCGCCATACATTTTGCCCGCATTGATGGGCAACACCAGTGCGCCGTATTCCGGAGCATCGGCATCCCTTATGACCTCGTATCCCGCGTCCTGCAGGTACTTGGCGGCAAAATCCATTCGTCGGTCACCGCCAACTACGTATATTCTCATCATTCCATCCTCCCATCGTTGGCATCATTTTCATCATATGCCAATATGCCCCGACAGAGTGCACGCGCAAGCTCTTGCCTGTATGCGGCATCCCCGAGCGCTGAGCACTCCGAGGGATTGGACAAAAAACCACACTCGATCAACACGGTGGGATTTTTGAGATGATACAAAAGATAGATATTGCTGCCCGCCTGCTTGCTTTGTCTGTGGTTATCGGGCTGCAGCGTGCGAACCACCTCGCCTCGGATGCATTCGGCAAGCCCGGCACTGTCCGGGTGGTTGGTGCCGTACCAGATCTGCAGACCGTGATACTGCTGTTCTGCAAAAGAATTGGCATGAATGCTGACAAAAAGTGCCTCGGGATACTTGTCTCCGATGGCCTGTCTGGCTGCTAAGTCAAGCACCTTTTTTCTGCCCTTGAAATCGACGTTGCGATCGTAAAGCAGCACGTCCTCGGTGCGCGTCATGATGACCTGCACGCCATTTTTTTCAAGCTCAGCAGCAAGCAGCTTGGCAATCTTCAAATTGAGATCCTTTTCCACAAGGCCGCCAACACCCACCGCGCCGCCGTCCTCTCCACCATGTCCTGCGTCAAGGATGACCGTAAATCGCGGCTCTTTTGGGGATTCGGGCTGCGTTTGCTCTGCATCCGGCGGGGCTGCGGGCTGCTCAATCCGCCCTCCCGAGAGCCAAAACAGTCCGACCGTCAGGCAGCAGATCAAGACCGAGCAAAGCAAAAACACAAGCGGCACAAGCAATCTTCTTTTTTTCATAAATACCTCCGCGGACAAACGACTCAATACTATGTATGCACCGCGCAGGGTTTTCATGCAAAAAAGAACACACCGATCACTCGGTGTGTTCTTTGTCGTTGTATCAAATCAACGATTCTCCAGATAGTTAACAACGTCGCCAACAGTCACGAACTTGTGAATGTCCTCGTCGTCGATCTCGATGTCAAACTTCTCCTCGCAAAGCATAACCAGGTCAGCAAGCTCAATGGAGTTGATGCCCAGATCCTTGATCAGCTCCGCGTCCATGGTGATCTCGTCAGCATCGATCTGCAGCTCTTCCACGAACAGGTTCTTCAGCTTTTCAAACATAATATATTCCTCCGAATATTTTTTCGATATTTCATGCATGCAGCCTCTCTGCATGTTACACAAGCATCATTATATATGATTTTCCGTAATTTGTCAAGGTAATTTTTGAATTTCATGGTTTTGCATTGACTTATTTAGCATTTTAGGGTAAAATTAAGGTGAAATCTACATAAAAAAGCGAGAATATAATGGCTATTTTGAAAAATCGACCGTTGTTTTCTGCATGTCTGTTGTATATTATATGCGTCTTCTGTGCGCGTTTTGCCTCCCCTGCCGTAAAAATTTCGGCAATTGGTGCGGGGGCTTTGTTGGTTTTGCTCTGCACGCTGCTCTCGCTTGGAAAAAAGATCTCCAAAAAGCTTGCCATGCGGGTCGTAATCGGCCTTTTGTGCGCGTCTGCCGCCTTTGCAAGCGCATATCTGGCATTTGACTTCGGGCAGCAGAAATACAAAGAAATCGCCGCAAAGGAAAGCTGCACGATCGATGCCACCGTGACCGAGCGATACGGTGCGGACGGCATGACCGTATACCGTATCCGCGTGCAACAGCTTGACGGACAGAGGCAGAGCTTTGATGCGGAGCTTGTTTGCAATTTCAATGCGAGCCTGCAGTTGGGAGACAAATTCACTGCAACCGCCGCGCCCTCTACCTACGATCAGATCAATTCCCTGTACGCAAACGAGCATTACGCACTTGCCCAAGGTCTGCGATTGCAATTCTCTACAGGCGAGGAGTGGCAGATCGAGCAGGTCGCAGAGCATTCGCACCTACCCGTAGTGGCACTGCATAAGCTCAACAACACCTTGTGTCGCGAGCTTCTGAATCTTTGCCAGGACCAAAGCGGCGGCCTTGCCTGCGCACTGCTGCTTGGCAACAAGGGATTTTTAGAGGGCACGCTTTCGCGCGATTTTGAGCGCGCGGGGGCTTCGCATATGCTGGCGCTTTCGGGCATGCACGTCTCGATCCTGATCGGTTCACTCGGAATGCTGCTTTGCAAGCTGCGCGTGCACCGCAAGGCGCGCGCCGTGCTGCTGGTGGCAGCCTCGGTCGGATACTTGCTGCTGACCGGTATGTCGGTCTCGGCTCTGCGTGCCGTGGCAATGATGTGCACTCTGCAGCTTTCTTATCTGCTGGCATCCGACAACGACACGCTGACCTCCCTTGGTCTTGTGGGTGCGGTCATTCTGCTGCTTGATCCCTTTTCTGTCTGCGACACCGGCTTTATCCTCTCCTTCCTTGCCACGTTTGGCATCGTGGTGCTGGTGCCGCCCTTGCATATTTACTTAAAAGAGCGAAGCGACGCTCTCTGCAAGCCGCCGCACGCCAAGGCCAAGCGCATATTGGCAAGTGGCACGACTGCTGTGCTTGAAACCTTGCTGATTGGTGTGATCGCTACGTTTTCGATCATGGTGCCCTCTTGCTTTTTGATCGGCCATGTGTCGGCCTTCTCCCCCCTGACCACGCTTTTGCTCTCGCCCGCCGTCTCTGCCATGCTGGTGCTGGGCGCGGGTGCGCTGATCTTTTCCCCCATCCCACCCGTTGCCAATATCTTCGGCACGCTGATCCGTCTGCTTTACGCGCTGATGCTGCCTTACATTGAGGGCATCTCTGCCGTGGACGGTGCGCTGATTCCGCTCACGCACTCAACCGTGCAGGTCCTGTCCATTCTGTTTTGCTGCATGATGCTGCTTCTTCTGATCCTGCCGCTGCGCAAAAAGCTGCTGCTCTCGCTGCCGCCCATTCTGCTGGCCTGCTCGCTTTGCATCTTTTTCCCTGTCAATGCGGCAATGGAACAAAACCGCCTGCGTGCGGCCTATACGCATCCCTCGTCGGTCTCCGAGGCCATTGTCGCAACGGATGGATACCGCGCTTATATCTGCGATCTCTCCACGGGCATCGGCAGCTCGCTGGGTCATGCAACCTATGCCGCCTCGGGGCTGCATGCGACCGAGATCGGTGCTTTGCTGCTGACCGATTATCATACGCCGCAAGGTGCACATCTGACAAAGCTGCTTTGCACCTATAAAACCGATCTGATCTATATGCCCGCCACGACAAATGAGGATGACCTTGCCGTACAAGCAGGGCTTTGCGAGATTGCCGAGCAATACGGTGCAGAGATCGTGACGTACGAATACGGAAGCGCGTTCGAGTGGTTTGAGGACACTGTACTGACCGTACACCGCACCGAGCTTTCCCGCTCCGAGCAGCCCGTGCTGATTGTCACACTGCAAAAGGGTGACGCAATTCTGAGCACGGTCTGCGCGTCTGCCGCTTACGGCGAGCTTGCCGATCAGATGGCTGACGCGGTCCGCGATGCCGACGCCATCGTCATTCCCGAGCGAGGCCCAAAGCCGCGGCTGACTTATGCGCTTGACGGCTGTCAGGATGCGGACGTGGTGTTTGCCACGCGTGAGCTTGCTGCATTTTGTGATCCGCAGAGCCTTGTGGACGCACGCAGCATGACCGTTTGCCCCGAAATCGTGTATTTCACTCTTGCAAGCAAGGACGATCCGTGATATAATATAAGTATCAATTGAAAGGTACAGAACAATGAAAGGCTTAAAAACCGTTTACATATGTGAAGAATGCTCCTACCGCTCCCCCAAGTGGATGGGCAAGTGCCCATCCTGCGGTGCGTGGAACACCTTTATCGAGGACGTGATCGACACCCAGGGCACAGAGGCATCTGCCGCGGCCAAGCGCAATAGTGCGCTTGCCATGAGCGGAGACCACCACGCCGTGCGCTTTGACGAGCTGGCACTTCCCTCGCACATCCGCTACAACACGGGGCTTGACGAGCTTGACCGCGTGCTGGGCGGTGGCTTGGTGCTTGGCGAGGTGGTGCTGCTCTCGGGCGAGCCCGGCATTGGCAAATCCACACTGCTCTTGCAGATCTCGCAGGCACTGGGGCAAAACCGTAAGGTGCTCTACGTCTCGGGCGAGGAATCGGGCGGACAGCTCAAGCTGCGCGCCGATCGCCTTGGCGTCAACTGTGACAATCTCTACGTGCTGACCGAGACCAACATCGACAGCATTCTGCGCGAGACTGATAAGCTCTCGCCCGAGATCCTGATCGTGGACTCGATCCAGACCGTATGGTCGGAAAAGATCAGCTCCGCACCCGGCAGCATTGCGCAGGTGCGCGAGAACGCCATGGCGTTTATCGGCAAGGCCAAGGGCCAGGGCGTTTCGGTATTCCTGGTCGGCCACGTCAACAAGGAAGGCAGCATTGCAGGCCCCAAAATCCTGGAGCACATGGTGGACGCCGTGCTTTGCTTTGAGGGCGAAAAGCAGCAGTCCTACCGCATCATCCGCGCCACCAAGAACAGATACGGCTCGACCAACGAGATCGGCGTCTTTGAGATGACCGACAAGGGTCTTGAAGAGGTCACCAACCCCTCGGAGATGCTGCTCTCGGGCAGACCCAAGGGCGTTTCGGGCAGCGCGGCCGTTTGCACCGTGCAGGGCACGCGCCCCTTAATTGCCGAGGTGCAGGCGCTTGTTTCACAGACCTACTTCCCCTCCCCCCGCCGCGTAGCCAACGGCATTGACTACAACAGACTCTGCCTGATCATTGACGTGCTGGAAAAGCGCATGGGGCTGAAATTCTATCAGAATGACGTTTATACCAACGTCGTGGGCGGACTGCGCCTGGACGAAACCGCAACCGATCTTTCGGTCGCGCTTGCTTTGCTCTCCTCGCTGCTTGATCGCGTCGTGCCCGAGGGCATGATCGCCGTGGGTGAGATCGGACTCTCCGGAGAGGTGCGTGCCGTCTCGCACGTGGAAAACCGCGTCAAGGAGGCCGCAAGGCTGGGCTTTACCACTGCGGTCATTCCCTACCGTAACGTGGAAAAGCGTCCGTTTGAGTGCCCCGGCATCAAGGTGCACGCCATCCGCTCGATCTTTGAGCTGCCGAGCTTGCTTGTCACCGTAAGCGAGGACGGGCAACAATTTTAAT
>JAFQUG010000007.1 GCA_017408625.1 Clostridia bacterium
ACCGCCCGCCTTTCTCTAAAATTCTCTTTACAATCACGGCAAAATATGGTATACTGAAGTATCAGACACGCGGAGGTGAAATATGCCCTACACAGTATCCGACAAGCTTTGCGCGCTTAACGTGGGCGACGTGCAAATGCACGGCGTCATAGACGACAAGCTGCGCCTTGTATGCGAGCAGACGCTCAAAAAGATCGACATGCATGCGCTGGCGGACTATTTCCGCTATCGCACCGACGCTTTTGCAACGGGTGAATTCTGGGGCAAGCTGATGCGTGCCGCCTGCATGACCTACGAATACACGCGCGACGAGCAGCTGCTTGACATCATCAAGACCGCGGTGGACGACCTGCTTTCCCTGCAGGACGCGGACGGAGATCTGAGCACCACCAAAAAGCAGACACAGCCCAAAGGGGCGTGCGGCAGCGATGTGTGGGAGCGCAAGTACGCCTTGATGGGTCTGCTTGCATACTACCGCGTATTTGGCGACGACCGTGCACTTGACGCTTGCCGCCGCTTGGTGATCTACACAAACAGTCAAGTGGGTGCTGCGCCCAAGACGCCCATCACAGAGACAGGCTGGGCGTTCTGCGGCATTGAATCCTCTTCCATTTTAGACCCGCTCATGCAGCTCTACGCCATCTGCGGTGAAGCATCTGCCATGGAGCTTGCACAGCATATTGTGGATACCGGCTGCTGTGCGCGCGAGCATCTCTTTGACGCCATCCGCGCGGGCAAAGATCCTTGGGAGATCGGAAATAACGGAGAGCCCAAAGAATCGATCGCCAAGGCTTACGAGATGATGTCCTGCTTTGAAGGGCTGCTTGGCTACTACGCCTGCACGGGCGACAAATCTGCTTTTGATACCGCAGTGCTCTTCTGGAATAAGGTATACGATCAGGAAATCACGCTGCTTGGCTCGGGCGGTGCGGACGCACCGCGCAATCTCGGCCCGGGCACGGGTGAGCAATGGAATCTGACAAGGCTCAATCAGACCAATCCCGATATTGACTTGATGATGGAGACCTGCGTGACCGTTTACTGGATGCGCCTTTGCTACCGTCTGCTTACCTTGACGGGCGAAGTAAAATACGCGGACGCGCTGGAGGTCAGCCTGTATAACGCCATCATCGGTGCGCTGCGACCCGACGGGCAGTTCTTTGAGTACTTCCCCAAGTTCAACGGCAGCCGCAATCCGCGCGTCAATTTCTCTTTTAATATAGAGGGCTTTGACCTTTCCTGCTGTACCGCAAACGGCCCGACCGGCCTATGTATGGCCCCCTATCTGTACGCCATGAGGACCGACGACGGCTGCGTGCTCAATCTTTATGAAAACGGCAGCTTTTGCGTGCCGCACGCGGGCGGCTCCGTGACCTTTGAAGTCACCTCCCGCTATCCCCTGCTGGGCTCTGCGACCGTCAAGGTAATCGCATGTGACATCGACCTGCCCATGACGCTCTCTCTGCGCGTGCCGGGCTTTGCAAGCGATTTTTACGCGATCTGCAACGGCAACCTGATCCCCGGCACCCCCGGTACGTATCTGCCGCTTGCGCGCGTATGGCACGAGGGCGACGAAATCACGGTGGCCTTTGACATACCGCTGATCTGCCACCCTGCACCGCACGGAGACAACCGCGCGGGGGACAATTTCTGCGCATTTACCTACGGCTCGATCCTGCTTGCCCGCGACAACCGCTACGATCCCGAGCAGCTCGCAGCCATCAAGAGCACGAGCGTGACCGATTGGCGCGTCAGCCCCTCGGACTGCGGCGGATTTTTGCGCGCCGAGGTACAGACCGAAAGCGATACGCTGACTTTGATCGACTACGCGTCGGCAGGCAACGACTGGAGCGAGCATTCCGCGTTTGCCTCCTGGATTCCCACCAAGTAATCAATATAAGGAGATTTGAATGAAAAGCCTCTCTCGCTTTTTTACTGCTATACTTGCCTCTTCTCTGCTTTGCTCCTGCTTCACGCTGCCCTCCGCAGCAGAGCAGCCCAAGCAGACGAGCGAATACATGCAAGCCTTGATCGACAAGGGCTTCCCCGCGTCGTATGCCCAGGCGTTGACCGAGCTGCATAATCTGCACCCCACCTGGGAGTTTGAGCCCCTGCTTATTTCCGAGATGAAGGAGCAATACACCTGGGAGTACGTGCTCGGGCAAGAAACCGACAACCCCAAGAGAAATCTCGTGGGCAAGGACAGCAAGCTCTCGGCATACAGACACGCCACCAATACCGAGCTTTACGATTCGGGCTGGTACCAGGCCTCTTACGAAGCGGTTTCCTACTTTATGGATCCCGAGAATTTCCTGAATGAAAAGGATATTTTCATGTTCCAAAATCTCATGTACTCCGACGCCATCGGCTCAGAGGTGGTGGAGAGTGCACTTGCGGGCACATTTATGGCAGATGCCGTGCTTTACGACGACGTGACCTACGCATCATACCTCATTGAGGTTGGCAAAGCCCTCAACGTCGATCCTTTGCACTTAGCCGCAAGACTGCGCCAGGAGCAGGGTGTTGGCGGAAACAGCCCATTGATCAAGGGCGCGTGCGGCGACAAGCTTTGGTATTATTATGACAATCAGATACAGACCGAGGACGGCAAGCAGATCTTATCCCCCGCTTCGGGACATACGCAGGACTCGCTGACCGCCTACAACGGTCTTTACAATTATTTCAACATCGGTGCAGCCGGCACAGGCTACTTTGCCATCTATCTGGGTGCTTTGAAGGAAGCGCAAAAGGGTACGCCGGAAATGGCCGAAGCATGGGGCGGCAGCGGTGCATGGGATACGCCCGCCAAGGCAATCTGGGGCGGTGCTTACAAGCTGACAAGCAAATACGTCGGCGACTACCAGAACACCGTATATCTGCAGAAATTCAACGTTGACCCGCGCTCCTCGCGCAATTTCTGGGGTCAGTACATGCAAAACGTGGGCGCAGCCGTCAGCGAGGCGCGCACGGTATTCAATTCGCTTTACGCTATGGATTGCCTGGATCTGCCGCATCATTTTCTCATTCCTGTTTACGAGGGCAAGCCCGCGCAAAATCCCGATCCCGCAGATGGCGCGTGCGACACCTATGCTCCTGCCGACTCCATGGTAAATCGCGAATGCAAGCTGACCTCTCCCATCTCTTCCGAGCCTGTTTTGAACGGGGTGATTTACCCAAGACAGCTGCAAATGGTAGAGGGTGAGCCAATCAAGATCAAAGCAACTGCCCATGCTTCGCGTGCGTTTGACGCCTTCTTTGCATCGGTTAACGGCGCACCTGCCGTACAGTTGGATGGTGAGCACGATGCTGCAGCCAATCCTTCTCTGATCGGCAAGGATGCCCCGGGCAGATATCCCAACACCCTTTCCTTTGATTGCTCGACGCTTGCTCCCGGTGACTACACCATCTGTATTTACGGTCGCCTTGCCAACCCGGACAAGGCATGCCCCAATTACCTGTTGGCCGTAGTCAGCATGCACGTGGTAGCCGCGCCCGAGACCACTGAGAAAGCCACCACCGAGGCTGAAACAACGCCGCCCGAGCAAACAACAAGTGAGCCGGAAACGTCTGCTCCTGCTCAGACGCAACCAACACCGCAAGTGCCGCAGCAGGCACCCGAGCAAAGCGGGTGTAAGGCAACGGCTTCTGTACTCTTCCCTTTGCTGTTGTTGCTTGGCGCATGGGGATTCAAAAGGAAAAAGTAAAAAGAAAATAACAGCCCCATGGGGGGCGGAGTTAGCGAAGAAATGGGGATGAATCATACCCGTTTCTGTCAAAACAATAAACTGAGATACGCATAAAAACAGCTGTAGGGGGCGACGTCCCCGACGCCCCATCCTACAT
>JAFQUG010000072.1 GCA_017408625.1 Clostridia bacterium
GGTTGCCATCGATATGTATCCTCATCTTTCTCAGAAATTACATGGTATGATATTCCCCGCGCACGCCACACTACGTACGCAAAGACACACATGAAACTATAGTTATTATAATTATAACATTCTTTGCGCCAAATTGCAAGTACCGAACATAGATTTACGCCAAAAAAGGAGAAGAATTATGACGGCTATTCAAAGTCGAACGCGCCTTGCCGTCCTTTGCGTCTGCGGACTTGCGGCAGGCGTGATCAACGGACTTCTGGGCGCGGGCGGCGGCATTATTCTGGTGTTTGCTTTGACACTGCTTTGCAAAAATGCCCTGCCCGATCGCCGTGATCTTTACGCAAGTGCCTTGGTCGTCACGCTGACGTTGACGCTGGTATCCACCGTGCTGTATATCAAGGGAGGCAATGCCCCGCCCGCTGATCTTTCGCGCTTTGTGCTTCCTGCCGCGCTCGGCGGACTTGCAGGAGGGCTTTTGCTCGGGCGCATCTCGTCAAAGACACTCGGGCGCATATTTGCGGTTTTGCTTGTGGTCTCGGGCGTGATCATGATTTTGCGATAACGGGGGTTTTATGATTTGGCTTGATATTTCGGTTTCGTTTCTGATCGCCCTGCTCTCGGGACTTGGTGTAGGCAGCGGCGGTCTCTTGGTCATTTATCTGACGCTGTTCGCCGCAGTACCGCAGCTGCAGGCCCAGGGCATCAATCTGGTGTTTTTTCTGTTTTCTGCAGGCTCGTCCATGCTCGTACACCTTTGGCAACGGCAGCTCTCCCTTCCCTTGTGCATCTTGCTGATCCTGTCAGGCATCCCCGGCGCTCTGATCGGCTCGCAGCTCGCAGTCTTGCTGCCCGCGGCTGCGTTGAAGCGTTTGTTCGGAGCATTTTTGGTTACGGCCGGCTTGATCACGCTGACAAAACGCGACAAGTCTCGCGCATCCTTTGGCAATATTCACAATGGGAGCAATAATAATAAATGAGATTTTTTCATAAACGATAATATTTTTTCCATGCAACCCCTTTACAAATCTTTTGAAATGTGATATAATATGTTATGCATGGCGTTCTCACGGTCTTCGGATAAACGGCTGCTTTGCGGCACTTTCACCCGCCGATCTCTGTGGGACACGCAAATTGCAAAAATATTTATTTTGAAAGGTGAAAAAAACCATGACCACTCAAGAAAAACAGGCTATCATTGAGCAGTATGCCATCCACGAGGGCGACACCGGTTCTCCCGAAGTGCAGATCGCAATTCTGACCTACCGCATCAACAACCTCACCGAGCACCTCAAGGGCAACACCCACGACAACCACAGCCGTCGCGGTCTGTCCAAGATGGTCGGTCACAGAAGAAACCTGCTGGGTTATCTGCAGAAGGTTGATATTGAACGCTACCGTGCGATCATTAAGAAGCTGAACATCAGAAAGTAATTACTGCGGGAGTGGAAAGCGGCGGATTTCTCTGCCGCTTCCGCTCCCAACTGTTTTTTTGCCGCGAAGTACCGCATCGCACGGATTTAGAACTTAAACGCGCGCTTGTCAAGGCTCGGACAAGCCCGGGTTTAAGTACTAAAACCTGTGCGATAACGAAACAAAAAACAATGAATTTTCGAAGAAGAAGAGGAGAAAAGAAGAAATGAATTCCGCAATCATCAGCTCTGAAATGAATTTCAAGAATCACAGAGTATTCCATTACACCCTGGCAGGCAGACCCCTGGTCATTGAGACCGGTAAGGTTGCAGGCCTTGCAAACGGCTCGGTTCTGTGCCGCTACGGTGACACCGTTGTCCTGTGCTGCGCAACCGCTTCCGAAAAGCCCCGCGACGGCATCGACTTTTTGCCCCTGTCCGTTGACTTTGACGAGAGAATGTACGCTGCGGGCAAGATCCCCGGCGGTTACCTCAAGAGAGAGGGTAAGCCCTCCGAAAAGGCAATTCTGACCAGCCGCGTCATCGACCGCCCCATCCGTCCCCTGTTCCCCAAGGATCTGCGCAACGACGTTGCTCTGACCCTGACCGTCATGTCGGTTGACCCCGACTGCGCTCCCGAAGTTACCGCTATGATCGGTGCTTCCACTGCTCTTGCTATTTCCGATATTCCGTGGAACGGCCCCATCGGCGGTGCTTGGGTAGGCTTGGTTGACGGCGAGTTCGTGCTCAACCCCACCTACGAGCAGCAGAAGAAGAGCGAAATGCAGCTGACCGTTGCAGCCTCCATGAACAAGGTTGTGATGATCGAGGCAGGTGCTAACCAGGTTGCCGACGACGTTGTTTACGATGCAATCATGTACGCTCACAAGGAGATCAAGGAGCTGCTCGGCTTTATCAACGCCATCATCGACGAGGTTGGTAAGCCCAAGTTCGAATATCCCTCCTGCGAGCTGGATCACGATATGTTCGACAAAATCTTTGATTTCTGCGAAAAGGACGTCATGTTCGCACTTGACACCGATGACAAGACCGTACGCGATGCTCGTATGGTTCCGATCAAGGATGCGATCGTTGCTCAGTTCGGCGAGGAATATCCCGAGCTGGACGGCATGATGGACGAGCTGGTTTACAAGATCCAGAAGAAGATCGTTCGCCGCTGGCTGCTGGTTGACAAGAAGAGAGTTGACGGCAGAAGCATGAATCAGATCAGACCCCTTGGCGCAGAGGTTGGCGTTCTGCCCAGAACCCACGGA
>JAFQUG010000008.1 GCA_017408625.1 Clostridia bacterium
ATGCCGCGCGCTTGCTGGGGTTGCATTTAAAGAGATACAGGAAAACGAGGGACTTGTGCCCAAAAACTGGATATAAAAAGCGCGGTGCCGACAGCACCGCGCTTTGGGTTACATTATTTATATTAGAATTCCTGTGCCTTTAACCACTCGCTGTAAAGCGCAAAGGGAGAACGGAGCTCGCCTGCCTTGATCTCGGTGGTCTTCATCAGCTTGATCGCACCGCTCAATGCCGTTACATCGATCGCAGCAGTCTGACCGCCCATCGTATAGGTCACGCCAGTACCCACAATACCAAGAATGAGATTGGCCATTTCAGTATTGGTAGCAGAGCCGCAAGCAAGATGATAGAGTGCCACGATCTCGTCAGAGGTCATTTCGGCCAGTTCAGCAGCCATAGCAGCGGAGATAGCATTCATGATGCGAAGGTTTTTCTCATCAAGCTTATCGTCAGCATCATAATTCAAGCCGACCGTGGGATAAGTCACCATCTCAAGGTTCTGTGCCTTTTCATACTCCCAACGCTGTACGTCCGCAGCACTGGAGGGATACGTAAGGAACACGTTACCCGTCTTGTTGACGTCCATAACATAGACATTCTCTCTGGTGGGTTTTGCCCAAACATAATCCTTGCCGCCAACCGTAACGTGCTCAAGGGTGTAGTTCTCTTCTACGATACCGTACTGAAGAATATTGCGCACCTCTGCATCGGTATTAAGGAAGGTAAGGATCTCTGCGGAACGCTCTGCGTTGACGGTGTAAGCACCGACAGCAAACAGCGAGGAGTAGATCTCGGCATCGGTAAGCTCAGGGTACTGCATAACCATAACCTCGTAGCCCTCAGCCTCATACTGTGCCTTCAGCTCATAGCCGCCTCTGACCACACGAACAGCAGCCCTTGCGTCTGGGTCGGTCGTAACGTAGCCTGCAGTCTTTTCGTAATGAGACTTATTGGCAAGTGCCGTCATATAAGCAGTGTCAGCAAGCAGGTTGTTGTTGCCAAGCGTTGCCTTATTGGCATAGCTATCACCGAAGATCGAGAAACGGTCGGGGGCTTGCAGAGCAAAGCCGGGGGTGGAGTCGAAATCGTAGCTCCAGTAGTGAGCAAAGTCAAGATCGATCTTGCCACTCTGGTTATCGGTATAGATGGGATAGACCTTATCGCTGCCGGTGTGCGCACCGAACACATAGTCAAGATAGGCCTTGAAATCGCTGTCGTAAAGCGTGGCGCCCGACAGGTCATTACTGTACTCTGCCATCAACTCCTTGTCAGCCATCACATATACGTACTCGCCAATGCCGTGATTGTTCGGCAGGGCATAAACGTCCTGATTCAGGGCAGCAGAGGTAAGGTAAGAAAGGCTGACGTACGAGGACAGCTTTACAGCCGCATTCTCAAGGTGCGTGCGCAGATTGATCAGCCAATCGTTAGCGGCGTAGGTTGCATACTTGCCGTAATCACCGATATAGAGGATATCGATCTCATAGTCAGCGACGGTGGGATACTTCAGCTCAGGAATACCGTACTCGTTGAGAATGGTTTCCTCGGTCTCGTTTTTACCCGTCACGTTACCTGCGACGATATTTGCGTAGTGCTCGTCAAACGCGCCCTCAACGGCGGTGTAGTAATCGCTTTCAAGGAAATATTTGAGGTTAAGTTTGGTCTTGTATTTTGCCTTGGAAAGCTTATTGATAGCCTCGGAAACCTGGTAAACCTGATTCCAAGCTGCAAGCTGCTCCTCGCTCATAGCGGCAACCGTTGCCTTCTGCGCATCGGTCAGATCCACGGTTTTCTTATTGGGGGTAAGACCCGCGTTAATCAGCGCGCTGGCATCTGCCACCAGCTTGCTTTCAGTAATCAACCAAACGTTCAGCGTGGTGGTATAACGCGACGCCTCTTTGTTGATGTCGTCAATGTCCTTGTCCTGCGAGCAGCCCACCAGCAAAGGCAGCACCATCAGCAGTGCAAGCACCAAACAAACGATTTTTTTCTTCATGACAGGACCTCCTACGCGTGGCTACGCGCACACGCGATATAATTATATAAATACATGATACACCAAGTTGGAAATTTTGTCAAGTGAAGATTTTGTGAGGGACTGCACAAAGAAAACGACCTATCAGCAGAAGTGCAAAAAAACCTTAGCATCTTATACAAAAAGGAATTAAAAACATTTCTCACAGAGTCCAAAAAAATCATCACATTGCAAAATCGGTGCAGGTGAAAGTTGTGCTAATTCAACAAGAATGAAAAATCAATCAAGAAATCCGCGCAAATGGCGTGCACGGCTCGGATGACGGAGCTTGCGCAGAGCCTTCGATTCGATCTGGCGGATACGCTCACGCGTAATATCAAACTCCTTACCAACCTCCTCAAGCGTGCGGGAGCGCCCGTCATAAAGACCGAAGCGCAGCTTGATCACATGTGCTTCACGGGGCGTCAGGGTGCTCAGCTCGCGTTCAATGACCTCACGCAAAATCGTAGTTGAGGCGGCATCGGCAGGCGAGGGTGTATCCTCGTCGGGAATAAAGTCACCGAGATGGCTGTCCTCTTCCTCACCAATGGGCGTTTCCAACGAAACGGGGTCAAGCGCCACCTTCATAATTTCGCGCACGCGTTCAGCGCTCATCCCCATCTTTTCGCCGATCTCGGCAGGGGTAGGCTCGCGGCCGAGCTCCTGCAGCATCTGGCGCTGATAGCGAGAAACCTTATGAATGGTTTCGACCATATGTACGGGAATACGAATGGTGCGTGCCTGGTCGGCAATGGCACGGGTGATGGCTTGTCGTATCCACCACGTAGCGTAGGTGGAGAACTTATAGCCCTTGGTATAGTCAAACTTATCCACTGCCTTCATCAGACCGAGATTGCCTTCCTGAATCAGGTCAAGGAAGAACATACCTCTGCCAACGTGGCGCTTGGCAATGCTGACAACAAGACGCAGGTTTGCCTCTACCAGCTCGGTCTTAGCGTCCTCATCGCCCTGTGCCATACGCTCGGCAAGCTCCTTTTCACGCTCTGCCGTAAGCAGCGGCACCTTGCCGATCTCCTTGAGGTACATACGAACGGGGTCATCGATCGAAAGCCCCTCCTGCTCAAGGATCTTTTCCATATTTTCGCCCGCGCCAAAGCGCTCAACCTCATTTTCGATCTCTGTGATCTCACCTGAGGAAAGCTCGTCGGGCAATGCAACACCGTTATCGGCAAAGGCATCGTAAAGCTTTTCAAGGCTATCC
>JAFQUG010000073.1 GCA_017408625.1 Clostridia bacterium
GACCACGCTGGTCATCTGTATCAATTATGCAAATGGAGACAGCCTGGAGATGATGGTTCCCGAGAGCATGGTGACGTATGATTTCTCCACGCCGGGTACTGCTACAGTCACGGTGGATTACGAAGGCATGCAAGTCTCCTTTGAGGTGACCGTACTCGAAGCCCCTGCGACCACCGAGCCCGAAACCACCGAGCCCGAAACCACTGAGCCCGAAACCACTGAGCCCGAGACCGCAGCTCCCGAGACGACCGAGCCCGGGACCGCAGCTCCCGAGACCACGCAAGCTTCGGATCTTGTTCCC
The DNA here is from genome assembly GCA_017408625.1 of Clostridia bacterium. The sequence goes on from JAFQUG010000073.1 coordinate 302, forward strand.
GAGCCCGCGATCGAGAACGAGGGCTGTGGAGCAGTGCTGATGCCCGCAGCGCTGATCGCACTTGCTGTGGCGGTGCCTGTATTGAGAAAAAAGGAAGATTGACATGAAAGCAACAAGTAAGCTGTTATCTGCGCTGCTGGCTGTCTTGATGTCGGTGGCCGTGCTTGCCGCCTGCACGCCCGATACTCCCGAGACGCCCGAAAAGGAATCGGATACGGGTGAAGTCGATCATACCACCGAGGCACAGAGCGAGGAAAATCCTGCGCCCGGCGTACAGCGCGTGCCGGATGAGCGCGATTTGACCGACGCCGAGTATTCTGTGCTCAACATTGCGGGCACGGATGATTTCGGCCGCGTGATCTTACCCGTGGACGGCAAGGTCAACGACGACCGCTACGTGGGCATGTTCTATTTTCTGACACTGGGTCAGCATGCCAATCATTCGGGCATCTACGATATCAACCTGATTACCTATGAGGGCACGTACAATGAAGCCTTCACTCGCTTCAATACGCCCATCACCCCCGTGGGTGCTGCGCACTTCTGGGGTGAGCCCGTGTGGGGCTATTATAACAGCCAAGATCCTTGGGTCATTCGCAAGCAGATCGAAATGCTGACCATGGCGGGCATTGACTTCATCGTGCTGGACACCTCCAACAACGTGCTGTACGAGGGTGTGACGGCTGTGCTGTTTGAGTTGCTGCTGGAGTATCAGAATGCGGGTTGGGACGTGCCGCAGGTGGTGTACTACCTTGGCAAGCACGATTTGAATGCGGACACAAGCGTGTTTGGGCAGGTATATAAGATTTTTTATGAAAAGGACACATACAAGAGCCTTTGGTTTACGCCAAACGACCCCGAAAAGCCCATGATCATAGCACCCGACAACGTCATTGCGCGCTTCCGTGCGTCCTCGGATGCAACGGAGCAGATGTATGCCGAGTTTTTTGATTTCCGCGTGACGCAATGGCCGATCGCACAGCCCGTCAACGAGCCCGTGTACGAATACGGCGCACCCTGGATCTCGTTTGAGTATCCGCAGACCTCGCAACAGGGCTGGATCAATCTGTCGATTGCGCAGCACGTGACGGTCAACATGACCGATACCAGAAATTCCCGAGGCCGCGGCTGGCATCCCACCGAAAAGGTCAAGGGCAAATGGAAGGGCGAGAACGACCATGAGAATTGGCGTCAGAACCTCAATTTCCAGGCACAGTGGAACACCGTTTTGGAAATGACGCCCGAGCAGAGAGCAGAGGACGCAAGATTTGTGTTCCTGACCGGATGGAACGAATGGGTGGCTGAAAAGATCCGCCTGAATGAGCGGGAATATTACACCGTGGATACCTTCAATGCCGAATATTCAAGAGATATTGAGCCCTCGCGCTCGTCCGGCATGAAGGATTACGCCTATTTCCAGACTGTGATGAATATTCACAACGACAACTTTGCCCCTGCCGTGCATTATGAATATCCCGCGACCACACCCGATATTACCAAGGACGATACCGCTGCATGGGAATCGGCGCCCACCTACCGTGACTTTACGGGCGAGTGCGCCGACCGTAATTTCAAGGGCATGGCGGGAGATCTTGTCTACAAGGATACCACAGGCAGAAACGACATTGACAAAATCAGCATTCTGCGCGACGGTGAGTATCTGTATTTCCGCATTGCGTGCGCCGAGGATATCACGGCATACGTTGCGGGCGACGAGGGCTGGATGAACCTCTGGCTTAAGACCGCGGGTGCAGACGGTGAGCTGCTTTGCGGATACGAATACGTGATCAATCGCGAGATTGACGGCAGCAAGAGCATAATTTTTGCTGCGAATGGCGAAAAGGTAGGGGAGGCCGACCTCAACGTGTACGGTAAGGTCATGATCGTGCGTATTCCGCTTGGCGCGATCGGACTTGACGAGCACCATTATCAGCTTGAATTCAAGGTGACCGATAACGTGCAGGATATGGAAAACGATCCTCTCAACCTGTACTCTACGGGCGACGCCGCTCCCATCGGCAGCCTGAATTTCAGTTATGGGTATTAAGTAAAAAAAGCAGCCCGATGGGGAGATACTCCAAGCGGAGTATCTCCCCAGTTCTATTCGCCTGCGGCGAGTGATATTGC
>JAFQUG010000074.1 GCA_017408625.1 Clostridia bacterium
AAACCTCTTTTTCATATCAATCTCTGCGCTTTTTGATCATGACTGCGCCGAGTGTGACGCATGCGATCACAAACGCGCCACCCAAGGTTGCCGACTTGCATCCGCCCCCGGCCTCGGGCTCGGTCACTTGCTCGGTGGGAGTCTGCGTCACAGGCTCGGTCACCTGCTCGGTGGTCGGCTCTTCTGTGACAGGCTCGGTGGTCTGCTCGGTGGTGGGGGCAGGCGCAGGAACGACCACGTTTTCAATGGTCAGAAAATGCAGTGCCTTATCATCCGCACCCGGAGTGACCGCAAAGGACACGGTCACGGTCTGACCCTGATATTCGCTCAGATCCACGCCTACGTTTTCAAATACGGCGTTGCCTGCGGAGGCAGTCTTGATCCAACCGTTTGTCATCACCTTTTGTACAAGATCGGCAGGTGCATCCGAGAAGGTGCCGCCCTTGGCGACGTACCAGGTCTTCTGATCCAGCGAATAAATGATCTTTTTCTGTGAGCCGTTTGCAAATGCATAGCCGCTGATGGTCAGCATGCAGTCCTCGCCCAGCGTCAGAGTCGAGCCGTCCAGCGTTGCGGGCTGACGCGCCTCGGCCAGCTTCTGATCGTTGGACCAATCCGAGCTGTAACCCGGATTTCTCATGCCCACAAGCTCGGTGTAGGGATCGTCCGTACCGTTCACACCCTTGCCGTTGACGTACGAAACGTCGCCAACGTAATAGTAAGACCAGGAAGGATCGCCCTCAATGTGCGGGCCGCTCGTATCCTCGACCTGTCCAAAGGTCGATTCCAGCCCAAGGCCGTCCAAGAACTTGATACCCAAAACGTCACTGTTGGTGGTGGGAACGTCCTTGCCACTGTACCAGACACCCAGGCCGCTGATGACCGCGCGGACTGCATTCTTGCCGTCCGAGGCAGCACTTCTTCTGACAAAGGTATCTCCCTCCAGCGTGACCATCTGGGTCGATCCGCCGCCGTCAAACATAATAGCGGTATAGCAGCCCAGCTCTGCGACAAGCTCCTGCATATTCTTCATCTGACATGCGGCGCGCGAGCCGTCTGCCTGTGTGGTGGTGGAGATCAGCATGATGGTGCCGTCCTGCTTGACACCCACAATGGTGCAAGGATAATTGGTGGAAAGCTCCTGACCCTTATGCACGCCCTTTTCGATCAGCGTATAAAAGCCGCCGGTTGCTTCTACAACGTCGCTCCAATCCGAAGCGTTGCTCAGGCGAATTTTGTCCGAGGTGACCGAGCACTTGATGCTCACAGTGTCACCCACGGCATACTTGCCCTTTTGCGCATCAATTGCCTTACCTCTTGCGGAAATAATGACTGTGCGCGCATCGGGCAGCGGACGCTCGCTTTTGTCGCCGCTCTCAAAGATGTGCGTGACCACGCCCGTCACCGTCTCGTCAATCCCGAACGCGGTCGTGCCATAGGCGGTATTGATCTCGCAGCGCAAATAAATCTCATATGCATCCTCATACGCCATGGACTCCCCTACGCGGTGATTATACAGAATGGTGGAGTTGGGCGCGGGCAGACGGTTGATACCTGCTGCCGTGGCCTTTTGCGCCTTGGAGGTGTTTTGAATCTCAATCGAAATTGCGGGGCAGCCGATGACAGCCGTGCCGTCGCTCTTGACGCCAAAGATCGGCTGATTTGCAGCAGGTGTGCCGCGCTCTACGTTATCCTTCTTGGCAAGATAGTTCTCGTCCGAAATCTGTGCCGTCGCCCAGATCTCGCCGTTCTTGATCATCAGCCCTCTGGAAACCGACACGTGCTTGACCGAAGGTCCTGTCGGAGTCTCACCGTCACCGTCATAATCGGTGTGGTACACGATCCAGGGATCCCCGTTCATCGCAGCGATAAACACGCCGCCCGCACTTTGCTCGTTGGCCTTGTTGGCAGCATTGCCCATGGTGTCCTTGGACCAGGTGTAATCACCGCAGTTGAGCACCTTCAAGGATACGTCCGGGTCATTTGGATCGATCTCAATGACGTTGACAAGACCCGCTGCGCTATCGGCATACACAGATCCCGCAGTCAGCGAATACTGAGTCAAAGATACGCCCGTGCCCTGTCCGCCAACCAGGATCTCCTCGGTCGCGCTCTTTTCCATACCCGTGGGCGCGTTAGCGGCAATTACGGCAGTGGAGATGGCCGCGGTCACCATCATCGCACACAAACAAATCGACAAAATTTTTACAAAGGATTTCATTGGCTTGTTTCCTTTCTGAATTGTTGATTTCATTATAGCATATCAAAAATCGAATATCAAGATTTTCGCATCAATATACACGGGTATTTTTTGCAAATACGATCAGGGGCGCACTTGCCCAAGGGTGGAACAGGCTGGTATTCCACTTCTGCTCCTTGCCCCACGCCTCAAATGTGGTGGTCGCGCCCTGTGCAAGCATGTTCAGCCAGCACGCGGGATGGGTGGCAAGGCGCACAGCAGACTCGTATCGCTCATGCTTGACCAGAGCCGCCAGCGCAAAATACGCCATATACACGCCCATGCACGCAAGCCCTCTTTGCTCCACGTAATCACAAAGGCGGTCCTTCAATGCCGCATCCTCGGTACCGATATCAAACAGCAGCGGCAACAGATTGGAATGCACGGACGCATGGCTGCTGCCGGGCGCGTCTGTGTAGAGCCCGAGTGCAGGCGAATAAAAGGCTTTGACAAACGCCGCCTTGACGCGCTCGGTCATGCCCGTAGCAGGCTTGCCGAGAATGGCGTACATCTCGTCCATGGCAAACAAAAATCCGCACCAGAAGGCATTGATGACGTTATGCACACCGTTCGGCACACCGCCCGAGGGCAGCTCGAAGTCATAACCGTCGCGCAGATTGGCAGGCCAGTCCACCAAGTTCCATTTGTCGCTTACACCGTCCAGCAAGCCTTCGGCATCCGCATAGCGCAAAAAGTATTGATAAAGCCCTGTGGCATATGGCTCGACCTTGCGGACAAAGTCAACGTCACCGTCCATGGCGTACACCCAGCAAACCAGCGCGGGAAACTGCAACGAATAATCCGCGATCTCCTGCATATACGAGCTTGTGGATACTGCCAAAAGTCCGGGGCAGACGCAGGACGTAGCGCAAAAATCCAAAATTGCCTTTTTGATCATGGCACTGTCCCTCGTCAAAGTCGCCTGCGCTCGGGCAGAGATGGACACGTCGCCCAAATACTGTCCCTTTTCTCGTGTGGGGCAATCGGGAAAGATCTCCTGCGTGCCATACCTGACCGTGTCCGCACAAAGGCACAGCACACGGGAAAGCGCATCATTGTCCTTTGGATACTCGGCATGCACGACGCAGGGATAATGCCGCACGGTCATAGCCGCATCCAGCAGCTCCGCCCCCTTGGGCAACAGCACCTCGGCATAGCGGAAGGCCTTGTAATCAAACGGATCCAATGTATCCCTGCCGCCCGAAAGCACCCATTCTTCCTCATAGGTGCAGTTGCAGCGCATTTTGTATCTCGCCCTGCCCTGCTCGTCAAGCTCCTCGGCACAGCGCACCGTGACAATATCGCCCGCGCGGCCTTGAACGGTCAGCGCGAGATACCCGACCGCCTCGCGGCCAAAGTCCAGCAGCACGCCGCCCTTGACCGGCATTGCGCTGACAGCCTCTGCGCGATACACGTCAAGCTGTGCGGTGGGCTGCCTTTGCATGATATAGTCGGCAGATGCAAAAACGGACGCATGCTGCCATGCAGAATCGTCAAAATCCGGCTCTGCAAAGCCGACCTCGGGCGCGCGGCTGTCATACCGCTCCAAGAATGCGGTATCGTAGCCCACCTTGCCCGTAGCGGTGTAAGCCGTATGATCGGCGCACAGCCAGTCCGTGTCGCTGACCAGCACCTGCACACCGTCCAGGTACAGATCAAAATACATCATGTGCCGCCCTTCGCCCGATACCCACACACGATTGACCAGTCCCTGATACAGCGTATGCAGTGCAAAGGTATTCTCGCCCTCGGACAGGTATTGTGTGACGTCGATCTCGTTGTAAAAATAATTCTGCGGATAAGCGGGAGCGGGCCCCATGGTCACAAAGCGGCCACCGATATAAAGCTTATAGTAATCGTCTGCAGAGACGCGCAGCACCGCCCTTTCAAACGCGGGCAGTACGGCCTTGCGGCGGTACAGAATATGTCTGTTTTGCAGCGCGGGATCCTGCACCGTGGGCACGTGCTCGCCAAACTGCTTATGAAAGGGATTTTGCGGCACGACGGCGGCAAAATCGGGATGACAGATAAACTTTGGTTGCATACTTCCCTCCGTTTGTTCCTTTGCTTTATTATAGCATACCGGAAAACGGTTTGCAAGAGAAATTCAAAGCGAGCACGATGGGGCGGTGGAAACAGCACAGAAAATAGGGACTTATTTTCCCAAAACAGCCATTGTTTACGAATATTTTCATATATAGTTACCGCAGATAAGGAGGAGCAAGCTGTATAGTGTAGTATCATAGTTTACAGAATGTGAAGGGACATAGTTTACAGTTTTATGGTAAAATAGAGGCATCAAGGTCTATGGAGGGCGAAAAGATGCCGTGGGAAGAAAAAGGACTGGAAACTATGAGGAAAGAATTT
>JAFQUG010000075.1 GCA_017408625.1 Clostridia bacterium
GATCAGCTGCCCCTCCAGCTTGAACATGATGACCGCGATGGCTTCGTGAGCGCGTGAGAGATTGTCCATGCGGTTTTTGACATAATACGCGTCGTCGGGATTACGCGGCAAAAACCAGGTACTGCCGCGATAGGTCTCCTGGCCGTATTCAATCAGATCGCGCAGGCTGATCCCGTACGCATTCTCAACCATGGCAAGCGTATTGTATTGCAGCGCAAAGTTGAGCACGGTGGCAATGCAGATCTCACTGCCCGCAGCTGCACCCATCCACACGATATCGTGGTTGCCCCACTGCACGTCCACATGATGGTGCGCGCAAAGCATCTCCATGATACGGTCTGCGTGCGGTCCGCGGTCGTAAATATCGCCCACCACGTGCAGGCAGTCCACCGCCATTCTCTTGATCAGGCGGCACAGTGCCTCGATAAATCCGTTTGCCTCTCCCACCTCAATGATGGTAGAAATGATGTGCGTATAGTACGCCTGCTTATCGTGCTCCTCGCCCGAGGTGTGAAGCAGCTCGTCGACTACGTTGCGGTAGGCATCGGGCAAAGCCTTGCGCACCTTGGAGCGCGTATACTTGGAGGCCACCGAGCGCGCCACGTCTACAAGGCGGTAAAGCGTTTTGCTGTACCACTCCACCGTGTTCTCACCGCGCAAGCGGTATTCCTCGATCTTCTCTGCCGGGTAATAGATCAGCGTGCAGAACTCGCGCTGCTCCCGCTCGCTCATACTGCTGCCAAAGATATCGCGCACCTTTTCACGAACGACACCCGAGCAGTTATTGAGAATATGCTCAAAGGCCTCGCTCTCGCCGTGCAAATCACTCATAAAATGCTCGGTGCCCTTGGGCAGGTTGGAAATGGCGTTGAGATTGACGATCTCTGCGCCCACCTTTTGAATATTGGGAAACTCCTTGGACAACAGCTGCAGAATCTTGATCTGATCCGCGGTATATTCTCTCTTCATCTTGTTCCCTTTCTGTTTATAAAAATACGGGTACTCCTTGATCTGTCAGAATTTGTGCGGCATACAGAACCTGCTCCTCTGTCGGGATCCACTCGCGCCTTCCGCTATCGGTAAGTCCCAGCGCAGCTGCCTTGCTGCCTCCCATGGGGTGATAGCGCAAGAGCTGTACGCCCGTGCAATGCGTAAGGGTATGGTACAATGCCGCCACACGCTCAAAATGCTCCTTATCGGTGGTCAGGCCTGCCACAAGCAGGCAGCGCAAGCGAATGCGCGTACCAAGCAAGTCCAGCCTTGCAAGATTGTGCAGGATCGCATCCGGCAAGACGCCGGTCAGCTCTCTGTGCTTTTGCGGGTCTGTGTGCTTGATATCGAAATAGAATTCGTCCACGTACGGCGCAACGCGAGCAAGCCGCGCAGCATCGCACATTCCCGCCGTCTCCACAAGCACATGCAGGCCTCGCTCACGGAGCAGCTGCAAAAGCTGCTCAATGCCGTCGGCGCAAAGCGGCTCTCCTCCCGAAAGCGTCACGCCGCCCCCATTTGCGTAAAACACGGTGTCCGCACAAACGGCGTCCGCAATCTGTTCGGGAGTCATCTCACAGCCAACCGCAACGCATGCCTCGGTCGGACAGATCTTGGCGCACGCGCCGCAGCCCACACACAATTCTATCTTACGGTAGCGGTCGGATTGTGTCAGGATCTGCGCACCCGCAGGACAAATCTCCACGCATGCGCCGCATCCTGCACACAGGGCGGTATGCAGCATGAATTCCGACTCAAATTTCTGCGTTTCGGGATTATGACACCAAACACACCGCAAGGGGCATCCCTTGAAAAACACGGTGGTACGCAGCCCCGGACCGTCATGCGTGCAAAACCTCTGAATATCGGCAACGATCATGCCTGCTCCTCGGGCACGTACCCCGCACGCTCCAGCACCATGCGCTGCCATGCATCGTCCAGCGTGACGAATCTTGCATTCCACCCCGACACGCGTACCGAAAGCGTCTTGTACTGCTCGGGGTGCTCACGCGCGTCAAGTAAAGTCTGCACGTCCAGCACGTCCACCTGCATAAAGTAGCCGCCCAGGGCACAGAAGCCCTGCATCAGACCCTCCAGTGCGCAAAGTCCGTTCTCGCCTTCCAGAGTTCCGGGATACAGCTTGATATCCAAAGCCGCTCCCGTGGTCATGCGGGAAAGGTCGGCTGCGCAATAAGAGCGCACGGTCGCGGTCGCGCCCGCGGTATCCGTGCCCGGCGTGGGCGAGGTATTGCCCGCCAGGATCTCGCCGCGACGGTAGCCGTGCGGCACGGCGGTGCGGTGCACCATCCACTCAATCTGCCGGCCAAAGGTGCTGATCCCGGGCGGGAAGGCGATGGGATAGCCCTTGGCATACTTGGCGCAAGCGTCCGCAAATGCGTCCACCGCCCAGGCATAGTAGGCGTCGGCTGCCGCGTCCCCGTTACCGTAGTGCGGCAATTTATGCTTTGCATACAAGGCCAGCTGCTCCTGCCCGTTCCAGTCGTTACGCAGGATCTCGCAGAGCGCGGAAACGCTCATTCTTTTTTCGATAAAGCACAAATGGTCAATGGCGCAAAGTGCGTTTGCCACATCACCCACGCCACCCATATGCGGAGAGATCACCACGTAGGGCGTGCCTCCTTCCAGATAGCCACGTCCGCTCTCGGCACAGCCGTGCTCAAACAGATCGATCATGGGTGTGGGGAATGCAAGACGGAAGGCGTCACTTTCCTCTCTCCACGCGGGAACGGTGCCCGAAAGCACGCTCTCGCAGGTACCCTCAATATGCTGCTTCATGCGCTCGGCATAAGCCGCCTTGAGCGCATTCATGTCGGCAAAATCCGCAAGCTCACCCTCGGCCACGCGCAAAACACCCTGCAAAAGCAGGTGCAAAAAGTCCATAGGCATATAGGAAAAATAGGTCTTGCCGGGAATCTGCACCTCCCAGCAGCCGTCGTTTGCAAAATCATAGATATCCGTCTCGGGATACCCCTGTGCACGAAGCGCGGCATAGACGGTATCCTCGTTGTACACCGCCACCACACCACCGCCGTGACGCATCACGCGTGCAAGCAAGCGCAAGAAGTCCTTGGGCGTTTTTTTGTTGAGTCGGACAGAGATGGGGAAATCCGAAATGCCCAGCTCCTCCACGACCTCAAGGCAGAGATAACTGACTTCATTCGTCACGTCGCAGCCGTCCGCATCCGTGCCGCCCAGCACGATATTCTGATAGTGCTGCGCGTCACCCGAGCCGCGTGCGGTATCGGTCTCGATCCACTCACAGCCCTTGATAAACATGGATGCCAGTACCTCTCGCGCTTCGTCCATCGTGATCTTACCCTGGGTAAGATCGCGTTTCAGATATGGTCCGAGCAAGCGGTCAATGCAGCCGATGCCCGGCCAGTTGCCGCCCAGGCGCAAAAATGCAAACCCGAACCAAAGGCTTTGCACCGCCTCGGTAAAGCTCTTTGCGGGATGCAGCGGCACGTGCAAAAGCAGCTCGTGCAGCTGCGAGTACCTCTCTTTTGTCGCCTCCAAGTAGCGGCCGTGCCAGACCTGCATGGCATCCAGCGTGGCAAGCAGGGCGGTATGGCGCATCATGGCGACCTCGTCAAAGCTCTCGGTGGAAAGATTGGCAATGCGCTCGCGCATGCCCAAAATTCCTTCGCGCACAAGCACACCGAAATCCACGGTCAGATGGCTGACACTCGGCCAGAATACCTGCCCGTCGCGTGCCGCGGGATACTGATGGCGAATGCCCGCACCCAGCGTTGCCGCACCGCAAATACGCTCCCCTTCACAAATGCGCAAGGGGCACTCGCGCACAAGCACATCAAGCGAAGCGGTATATTTTTGGTGGTCGTTGAGAGCATCCCAGTTTTCCACACAATCCACGTGCACGAACGGATAAAGGGCGGTTTCGGTGCCATACTTACCCTGCAGGGATTCCATGGCAAATTTGCGCGTGGCCTCGCAAAGCCGCACGGGTCTGCCCTCTTTATATGCCGACGGGAAAATATACGTACTCATATCAGATCTTTTTGACGATTTGCTTGATAAATTCAATGACTTCACCGTCAGGACCGTATACGAACGCGATCTGAATGGTGATCTTTCTCGGCTGTGAATTCAGGTCCATAACAGTAATGGGAGTGTGCAGTGTAGCACCTGCGGCAAGTGCCGTTTCCAATGCGCCCTGTACGTTTTCCACGCGCAGCGCAAAATGCTGCCAGCGTCCCTCTGCGGGATACTGCGCACCCGGCTTTGCAAACAGCTCAAGCAGGCTGCCATCGCCCGTGTCAAGCAGCGCGATGCGGGAGTCTCCCTCGCCCCACGCGGTGTAGACAGTCATTCCTAATTTTTGATAAAACGCCAACGACTTATCAAAATCCGAGGCGTACAGAGACATGTGGTGAAAGCCCATGCCCTTGATGATCTCATTTGCCATAACGATCTCCTTTACTCCTCAAAGGATGCATACACATCCTGTTCAAACAAAAACGATGTCACCGCTCCCGCGCCGCCGTCGTAGCAGGAATTCTTCATATAAATTGCCGTGATCCTGTTTTCGGGGTCGCTCCAGTAGTGCGTGCCGTATGCACCGCTCCAGCCAAAGCAGCCCTTGGGCATCTGATAGCCGTCCGCCGAGATCACGCGCACGCCAAGTCCCCACTGCACCGGAGGCGGCATGATCTGATCGGTCACCTGCACGGTTGCCATTTTCCCGACCGACTGCTCGGACAGAATGCGCACGCCGTTCAAAGCGCCGCCGTGCGTCAGCATCTCGCCGAACTTGACGTAATCGTCAAGCGTTGCGGCAAGCCCCGCACCGCCGCAGTACTGCGTGTTGGGAATGCCCTCAAAAATGGTATCAAGTGACATGGGCACGGCAAAGCCGCCCTGCTGTTCGGTAAAATTGTGCATAGCGATCATGCGTGCCTTTTGGTCGTCGTTCAAGTCGAAGGTGATGTCCTTCATGTCAAGCGGAGCGAACAGGTATTTGTCAAGATATTCGTTATAAGCCATGCCGGAGGTAATCTCAATGATGCGCGCCACGGCCACGAACGCGGCCACGGGGCTGTACCATTGCGCAGTATAGGGTTCAAACGCCAGCATCTTATCCGACAGCCACTCCATCACGCCCGCAGGAGTTTTGGCAAGCTCGGTGGGCATGGTCGCCCATGCGTGATCACCGATCTCCAGCGTGCCAAGGCCGCTTGTGTGCGAAAGCAGATGCTTGACGGTGATGCGCGTCTGTGCATCTTTATCATAAACGGGCTGACCGTTCTCCATGTGTCCGATCTTCATCTCGGCATATGCGGGGATGTACTTGCAAAGCTCGTCGTCGATAGAGAGCAGCCCCTGCTCCTCGGCAATCAGCGCAGCCACAGCCGTGATCGGCTTGGTCATGGAGGCAAGACGGTACATCGCGTCGGCACGCAGCGGCTCTTTGTCAGTCGCGTTCTGATATCCGTAAGTTTTGTTCAACAGCACCTTGCCGTCCTGTACCACGCAAAGCGCAGCACCGCCCACACGGCCGCTGTCAATATCGGCCTGTACGCGGGCATCTACCAGCTCGCCCAGCTTTTTTTCATTCAAATATCTCATCACAAAAAATCCTTTCTTATGGCAAGCAAGGGCTGTCGCACGGGTGCGACAGCCCTTGCGGAACTGTTTATTCGGTTGGTTTAATCGTCATTTTCGAACTTCTTGATCAGCTTAGTCAATGCCTTCTTTGCGGTATTTTCCTTCTTGCTGTAGTTGGAGGCAAAGTTGGTCTTGTTGTCGTTAACGCTGGTCTTGAACAAGGGCTCAAGGCCGATATTCGCGTAGTACATGCAAAGGTCATAGGTACGGGTCTTGAAAATGATATCCAGCATGCCCTGGGATTCCTCATCACGCACCGACTTACGCTGCAGCACGGTATCGTAGTACGCAGGGGTCACTCTCTGCTGAGAGATAATGGCAAGTGCCTCCAGTGTCGGACCCAGGCGCTCGAGATTCTGAGCAGCCTTGGAGATCGAGGAGGTGGTGCAGATACCGTTGGTCCAGGTGATATAATCCTCCTGATCGGCATTATACTTCGGAATGGGCAGTACGCCAAAGTCGCCCTCCATCTCCTTACCCAGAGATACGATATACATAACGACCTCACTGTAGAACAGGCCTCTGTTGGTAATGAATACGTCCTTACCCAGATTTTCCTTACCGGGAGGAGACATGTAGGTTGCGTTGTTGGTGTAGTAGATCGAAAGCACCTTGTCAAGCAGGTCAGATGCCTTCTGCATGCCGCTTGCATCCAGAGCAAGGTAAGGATCCGAGCCCTCTTCGCATACGATGTAGCGCAAATCCGAGCCAAAGAAGAAGGTAGAGCCGGTCTCCCAGGTAGATACGAAGCCGTAGGTATCCGCCTCGGTCATCTTACCGTCACCGCTGGAGTCAAAGGAAACGTCCTTGATCAGTCCCTGGAAGTTATCCAGCGTCCATTCATTGTTATATACCATTTCATAAGGATCAATGTTCTCGTCCTTGGCCATCTGCTTGTTGAACAGCATGACGTAGGTCGTGCCCTCATCGGAATAGTTGATCGAACCGTTCATGAAATAGATTCTGTCAGAGATCATAAAGTTTGCCGTGCCCTGGTCCCACCAGGATGCGGACAGATCCATGCCGTCCAGTGCAGTAAAGCTGACAAGGCTGCCCTCGGAGGCAAGATTTGCGGTGTTTGCCATATGGTTCTGCAGCAGATCATACTCACCCGCACCGGTCTGCACGTCCTTCTTGATCTCACCGTTCATCTCGGACGTAGTGATGGGAATGATATTGAGCTTGAGGTTGCAGTATTCCTCAAATGCCAGGTTTCTCTGATAGACGGCATCCTCGAGCACCTCGGTGCGGTTCTCGGTATACCACTCGTCATAATGGAAATCCTCTCTTGCCAGGACAACGAAATCCTCCTGTCCCCAGTCAACGCTGATTTGGGAAAGCGCAAGTGCTGCTTCGTCGGTCTCCTGTTCAAGTGTCTGGAGCGTGTCGTCTTCTTCTTCCGTGTTGGCATCCACGCAGCTGACCAGAACGCTCAGCAGCATCAGTGCCGTCAGGAACAAGCACAAATACTTTTTCATAATCAATCTCCTCAAATATTGTAGGCATACACCTTGATCTATATTATACAATACCGTTTGCGTTTTGTCAATCTGCTTTTTGTCATTTTTTACATATTCGGCCTGTGCAGTGCCACGCGGTCAATGACCTGCAGCCCATGCTGTCTGACCCACGCATTTGCCAGCTCGATGGTGGCGGGATCGGCTATCGCCCAAGGGTCGTGCGCGTCACAACCGAAGATGACCTTGTTGCCCACGCGTCCTGCGATCTCCCAGAAATCATGACAGGGATAGACGCGTCGGTCATGCAGGCCAAGGAAGTTGAGCTCCAGCGGAATATCCAGCGCAAGCGCCTCGCGGCAGACGTACTCCATCGCATCCAGATAGTCCTGCCCTCGCTCGGTATTACTGGGCAGATCGGGGTGCGCAAAATAGGTAAAATCCCCCGTCCTCAAGCCCTCGATGACCTGACGCGCATACCTCCAAGGCACGTCCGCACCCACCTTGCCGCCGCAATAGATGGGCTCGTCGATCTCGTTTGCAATAAAATGCTGACCCATGATCAGATACTCATAAGGATACGGCTGCAGATACTCCAGAAGCAGCGCGTGATACTTGGGATAATACTCGGCCTCAAAGCCAAGGTGAATCTCGATCTGATCGGCATACTCTTTTTTGAGGTTTTCTATTGTCACGACGTAATCCTCCAGCAGTGCGCGGGGAACGCGGAAGCCGGATTCATGTCCATTCGGAAACGGGTACGGCACATGGTCCGAAAAGCCCAACACCTTGACGCCTCGCTCGATGGCTGTCTCAATATATTCACGCTCGCTGCCGCGAGCGTGGTTACATCTTGTGGTATGTGTGTGATAATTTGCGTACATCATGATCACCATGCTTTCTTTGGGATTAATGCTGCCATTATTATATCAAACCTTCTGCTTTTTTGCAATAGCGATTGACATTTTTCGATTTTTATGGTAGAATAATGACATCATTTATGAGGAGATCACACTATGGCAACCAAAAAGAAATCCGGCTCAAAAAATCTCACGCGTATTCTTATCAGTATTATTTTCTTAGCACTTGGCACGTCCTCGGTCATCTCGACCTTCCAAGATCTGGTTACCTCCAGTCTGCAGGATCTGCTCACGCTCAATCTCGACCTCAGCATCGCCACCATCCTGGGTGTTCTGATGTTTATTACGGGCATTATCAGCTTTTGCGGGAAAATGGTTGCATGCCGCGTGCTTGGCGTCATTATCTGCATTCTTTCGGTCGTATTGTTCGTACTCAGCCTGCCCTCCTGCACGCTCAGCACCCTGCAAGGGCCCGCTTTGTATCTGACGCAGGCACTGCTTGCCTGGCTGTTCTTTGATTTGTCGTAACAAAAATCACTGCCCAACTCCCCGAAAAAGAGAGTTGGGCAATGCTGTTTTAATCAAACTGCTTTCAAAAAAGGAGCTTCATGATGAACACGCTGCCTCTGAACCATCACATCGCACTTTCCGCCACGCTGACTCCCGCACTTCGTTGGGATGGCGTCACGCCCATCGAGCAGCACCGAACGGTCTGCACCGATCGGCTGACCCGACTGCTGGGACTTGATACCTTTGCCCTTTGCGAGCCGCTCTTTGAGATCACCGCCGAGGACGAGCTCAAGGGTCACAGACACATCCACTTCACGCTTCAGACCGAACAGGGTTACTTTACCCATTGCGACCTGCTGCTTCCCAAGAATCAGACGGGCAAGCTGCCGCTTTGCGCCACGCTGCAGGGGCACTCCAAGGGAGCGCATATCTCCTTGGGCACGCCCAAGTACCCCGGTGACGAGCAGCTGATCGCCGGCGGTGACCGCGATTTCTGCATTCGCGCCGTAGCCGAGGGCTATGCCGCCCTGGCGATCGAGCAAAGAGGCTTTGGTCAGTGCGGCGGCACGGTACACGGTCCTGCCTGCGAGCGGCCTGCCATGACTGCCCTTTTGCTTGGCCGCACCCTGATCGGCGAGCGCGTCTGGGACGTCATGCGCGTGTTGGACGCCATCGAAGCGCATTTTGCTGATCTGATCACGCTGAAGGGCTCGGTACTCATGGGCAACTCGGGCGGCGGCACTGCCACCTATTATACTGCATGTCTGGAGCATCGCTTTGACGGCTTTATGCCCTCCTGCGCGGTCTGCACTTACCACAATTCCATCGTGGAGATCCACCATTGCACCTGCAATTACGTGCCCGGCATCGCCCGCTATTTTGACATGGGTGATCTGGCAGTCATGATCGCCCCCAAAAAGCTGGTGGTCGTCTGCGGCAAGGACGACGAAATCTTCCCCCTGCCCGCCGTCAAACAGACCTTTGACATCATCAAGGGGCTGTACGAGGCCTCCGGCTCGCCCGACAACTGCGCTCTGGTCATTGGTCACGAAGGCCACCGCTTCTATG
Source organism: Clostridia bacterium (assembly GCA_017408625.1). The sequence goes on from JAFQUG010000075.1 coordinate 9,533, forward strand.
CCGATGCCGCATGGCCGGTCATGAAGGGGCTGCTCTCCAATTGACGGATTGCGTCTTATCGGTCTACGCAAAAAATGAGCCCCATGGGGCTGACAAAATAGCGGAGAAATCCACGAAAAGCAAGGACTGCCTTCACATGGATGCAGTCCTTGCTTGTTTCTATGTAGTTGTTTGAGCACATGGCTACCTCTCAAGAAACTGTCATGTGCTCATTTTCACCGCTAACTTTTCAGCCCCATCAGGCTCGTTTTTTTCTTGATTTTTTCATTTGCCTATTTACAAACGAAAAATTGTATGATATAATGAGCAAAACAAGGGGCATTAGCGCAGTTGGGAGCGCACAACACTGGCAGTGTTGGGGTCAGGGGTTCAAGTCCCCTATGCTCCACCATCCAAGCAC
>JAFQUG010000076.1 GCA_017408625.1 Clostridia bacterium
CGATAAAGCCGTAGTCGCTGATGCGAGCATAGGTGGTCAGATACGAGATCAGACCGATGTTGGGACCTTCGGGGGTCTCGATGGGACACATTCTTCCGTAGTGTGTATAGTGAACGTCACGGACATCGAAGGAAGCACGGTCACGGGAAAGACCGCCGGGACCCAGTGCGGAAAGACGGCGCTTGTGAGTCAGCTCAGCCAGGGGGTTATTCTGGTCCATGAACTGAGAAAGCTGAGAAGAGCCGAAGAATTCACGAATGACGGTTGCAACGGGACGGATATTGATCAGTGCCTGGGGAGTCAGCTTTTCGTTATCCTGGGTGGTCATTCTCTCCTTGATGATCTTATCCATACGGGAGAAGCCGATGCGCAGCTGGTTCTGGAGCTGCTCACCCACGGAACGGATACGACGGTTGCCCAGGTGGTCGATGTCGTCCACGGTGCCGATGTCGTTTGCCAGGGTCAGAATATAGTTAATGGAAGCAAAGATATCGTCCTTGGTGATGTGCTTGGGAGACAACTCGGCAATTCTTTCCTTCGCCATTTCCTTGATCGCATCCACGTCACCTGCGCAAGCCTCTGCGATCTCAAGCAGGACTCCGGTGCATACCTTGCCGGTAATGCCGCAATCCTCAAGATCAAAGCCGAGTACACATGCGGGAGCAATGGTGTTGTTGGACAGGATCTTGACGACCTTGCCGTTATCCAGCTCCACGAACGCCTCATTGACACCTGCGTTCTCTGCCTCAATTGCCATATCGCGGGTCAGTACTGCGCCCTTTTCGAACAGAACCTCACCGGTCAGGGGGCTGATCAGGTCAGCTGCCAGCTTGCGGTTCTTGAGTCTGGAGTGCAGTGCTACCTTCTTATTATACTTGTAACGACCTACGGGAGCAATATCGTATCTCTTGGGGTCAAAGAAATAGTTATTGATCAGCTGCTGAGCAGACTCCACCAGCGGAGGCTCGCCGGGACGCAGCTTCTTGTAGATCTCCTTGAGTGCTTCCACGTAAGGCGTGGTATGGTTACGAACAGCCAGATCCTCGCTCTCGTCCTTTTCAAAGGTTGCAGCAAGTCTTTCGTCCTCGCCGAACAGCGCATAGATCTCCTCTCTGGATTCCACACCCAGAGCGCGGATGAACATGGTCATGGGGACCTTTCTGTTCTTATCGATTCTGACGTACATGACGCCGTTGGCATCGGTCTCATACTCCAGCCATGCGCCACGGTAAGGAATCACGGTAGCGGCGTAGGTGCGCTTACCGGTCTTATCAATATCAAAGGAGTAGTACATGCCGGGAGAACGGATGATCTGAGAAACGATAACACGCTCTGCACCGTTGATGACGAATGTACCGGTCTCGGTCATCAAGGGGAAGTCGCCCATATAAATATCGGTCTGCTTCACCTCGCCGGTCTGCTTGTTGGTCAGACGAACGTTGACCTTGAGCGGTGCGGCATAGTTTACGTCGCGCTCCTTGCATTCTTCCACGGGATACTTGGGCTTGGAATCCAGTGAGAAGGATACGAATTCAATGGAAAGGTTGCCGGAATAGTCGGTGATGGGGGATACGTCACGCAGTACCTCCATCAGACCCTCGTCCAAGAACCACTGGAACGATTTGGTCTGAATTTCGACCAGATTGGGGAGCTCGAGATTGAAGCGGGTGTTACGCGAGAAGGACTTTCTCACGTTCTGTCCGAGCTTTTGCTCTTTCAAATTGACCATGTAATTTTTCACTCCATTCAAAATAGTTGGTAGCCTTTGAGGGCTATCACGTCTTTTTCGTTATCTTTTTTGCATAAATCGCGCCAAAAATAACTGTGTATTTTGTCGCATTGGCAGTAAAACCCCATACTGCAAGCGATTATAATGCAGTTTAATATTATAGCAAAGGTTTTCCCCTTTGTCAAGTGTTTTTCGATATTTTTTTGGAAAATTTTCATATATATTTATATATCTGTAAGCCTGTGCAGAATTTGCACAAAACAATGCACGAATTCTGCCTAAATTTTAGCAAATTAATTTTCGAAAACCTCTTGCAATCGGAAAAGTTTTGTGATATGATATTGGAGTATATGGGGTACCTTGCGAGTGCACCCTCTCAGGCACGAGAGCACGGAGCACCACATATTTAAAATTTATATGGAGGTATACGAACTTGCCGAACATCAAGTCTGCAAAGAAGAGAGTAAAGGTTATCGAGACCAAGACTCTGAAGAACAAGGCATTCCGCTCTGCTCTGAAGACCGACATCAAGAAGTACGAGGCTGCTCTTGCATCCGGTAACGTGGAGCTGGCACAGGCTACCTACAAGGCAGCTGTTAAGAAGATCGACGTAGCAGCTTCCAAGGGCATCATTCACAAGAATGCAGCCGCTCACAAGAAGAGCCAGTTCACCAAGGCACTCAACAATCTGTAATGCACTTTCGGCCTAACCCACCGAAAAAGCACACATAAATGACCGCGTACGGAAAAATCCGTGCGCGGTCATTTATTTTGAGTTATGAGATCGCTGTGCGATCGTTATGAGCTTGCTTCGCAAGCGTTATTTTAGTTTGGCGCAGCCAATCATAACTTGCCCGCAGGGCAATCATAACTGCGCGTAGCGTATCATAACTTGCCCGCAGGGCAATCATAACTGCGTACAACAGTACGCACCACAATCGCCGCGCACGGTCCAAGCACAAGCCCGATCGCGCCAAACAGGCGAAAGGAGACATACATCGCGCTGAGTGTAACAAGCGGGTGCAGACCAAGACTGTTCCCTATGATCTTGGGCTCGGCGATCTGCCGCACCAGCGTGATCACACCGAACAAAATCAAAAGTCCCGCGCCCACGCGCACGTTTCCCGACAAAAACGAGAAGATGCTCCAGGGCAAGAGCACCGCCCCCGATCCGAGCACGGGCAAGAGGTCGACCAGGGCGATCAGCATCGCAAGCAAAAACGAATACCTGACACCGATCAGCAAAAAGCCGACCAACAGCTCTGCAAAGGTCAGGCAAAAGATCAACCCGTACGCGCGCAGATATCCGCGCAAAGCATCCGCAACCGAGCCAAGAATGCGCCGCACACGCTCCCGATACCCATCGCCCGCGCATCCAAGCACCCACTTGTACATCCGCTCGCCATCCAAGGCAAGATAAAAGCAGGAAAACCCGAACACCAGCACAGAGAGAGCCATGGACGGCAGCCCCGTTGCCGCATCGACTGCCGCGCCCGTCAAGGCCTCGCCCAAGCGTGCAAGCAAAGATTCGACCAGCGTTTGCGCAAGCTGATCAAGTCCGCCAAAGAGATCCGAGAACAGCGGCAGCTCCAAAATCTCCTGCAAAAACGCGGGCAGCACACTCCCCTGCCCTTTGGTGGCAAACAAGCCCGAGATCGCCCCTGCCAGTGAATTGGCATTTTGAGTCAGCCATGCGTAGAACGAATCCGCCTCTCGCCACAGGTAATAGCCTCCGAGATATAATCCGCACCCCAGCACCAAAAGCAGCGCGACAAGCACTGCCACCGAGCAAATGCCCGGACGAATCGCGGTCAGTCCTGACAGCCGCTTTCCCCATGGGCGCACAAACAGCACCACCACGCATGCAAGCAAAAACGGTGCAAGAATGGGCACACCGTACCTGCCTGCAAGATAAACCAGCACAACCGTCGAAAGCACGCCCACCGCAACCGTCGCCCATTGTGTTCTCTGCATTGTTCTCCCCCCCTATACCTTTATATTATATTATATGTGTCCAAAATGCAAATTCCTATTCCGCACTCTTGACAGAATCGCAAGTATCTGCTAAAATACTCCTGTTATATCATAATCAGAAAGGTAGAAAAACATGAGTAAAAAATACAGTCACGCAAGTCATTCCCAATATCGCGTGCAGCCCAAGAAGGATAACACCAACCTGATCATCACGCTGGTAACTGTGGGACTTTGTGTAGCAGTCATAGCAGCCATTGCAATCGCAATCATGGTTGCTACGGGTGCCTTTACCCCCAAGGTAGAGGTCGACATGGCCGAAGTCAAGAGCGAGATCAACTCCTTCAAGGCAACCGACTTTGCGGAAACCGCCGACGTGACCGAATACGTCAAGATCACGGTCAAGGACTACGGTGATATCGTGCTCCGTCTGCGTCCCGATATCGCTCCCAAGAGCGTGGAAAACTTTCAGAAGCTGGTCAAGGAAGGCCACTACTCGGACAAGATCTTCCACCGCGTCATTCAGAATTTCATGATCCAGGGCGGCGGCTTTGACACTGCAGGCAAGCAGCATGAGGTTGCCTCGATCAAGGGTGAATTCTCTGCAAACGGCGTACAAAACAATCTGCTGCACGTGCGCGGTGTCGTTTCCATGGCAAGAACCAGCCTCAGCATGGACAGCGCATCCAACCAGTTCTTTATTTGTGACGCAACCAGTCCTCACCTGGACACCCAGTACGCCGCATTCGGCTACGTGCTTGCAGGCATGGACGTGGTTGACGCCATCGCAGCGGTCAAGACAAGCGGCGGCAATGAAAACAAGCCCCTGACCGACGTGGTCATCGAAAAGGCCGTTTTCGTAGATCCTTTGAAGTAAAAATGAAAAGCAGCCTCATGGGGCTGCGGAATAAGCGGAAAAATAGCAGGAATTTGTTCGATTTAGAGCAGGTTCCTGCTGTTTTATTTATATACAGTGGCGAAAGAGCGGCGAGACGGTAACCCC
>JAFQUG010000077.1 GCA_017408625.1 Clostridia bacterium
GGGAGGGAAATAGATAATGGCAGAAGTAAGACTCAAGGAAGGCGAAACCCTGGATAGCGCTCTGAGACGTTTTAAGCGTCAGATGGCTCGCTCCAACGTTCTTGCCGAGCTCCGTAAGAGAGAATGCTACGAGAAGCCCAGCGTAAAGCGCAAGAAGAAATCTGAAGCAGCGCGCAAGAGAAAGTATAAGTAATACAAAAAGCACTTATGTCGCAAGGCATAAGTGCTGTTTGTTTTATGCGGGCTTTTTGGGTTTGGTGAAGTAGTCCAAAAAAACGGAAAATAGTTAGCCAATATGCTGAAAATCCATGTTTTGCGTTGACAGAGCAGTTTTCGTCATGTATAATGAACGCAACGGAGCAATCCGAATACAGAAAAGAGGTAAGACAATATGAAAAAGACACTCTCCCTGCTGGTGCTGGCTGCAATGCTGCTGTCCGTTCTGGCACTGACTGTTTCTGCTGCAGAGTATGATTATATCAATCAGGCGGATTACTATGAGCATGAAGCAGCAAAGATCGACGAGATTTACGACAGTGAAGCCGGTATTGCTTCTACTAAGTGGACTGTTCCGTACCTTCCCGTAACGCCCGCGTTGGACGGTAAGATCAACGTAGGTGAGTACGAAAGATTTGAAAATTTTGAAGAGTATCTGACCTATTCGATGCGTACCAACAACGGCCAGAATTCGGTTGAAGAATTCTACGCATTCCTGGATGCTGCCAAGCCCGGCTTCTTTGATGCATATTGGGGATGGGACGGCCAGTATTTGTACATGGCGTTCAATATGGACTGCTTTGACGGTTATTTCTGCGATCCCAGCGTGCACGGTGCCTCTTACCTGTATGCTTGCACTGCGGTGCAGTTCGGCCTTGGACAGGCAGATGCAGAATACGGACAGTTCAGCGAGACCGGCTTTGGTATCAACCCCGATGGCAACACCGGTGTGACCACCAAGTGGTTGGGCAACTACATTCCCGATGACACCAAGGACGTTGCGGGTGAATACAACGAGACCACCAAGAGATTGACCATTGAGTTCAGAATCAATCTTCAGCTGGCGTTGGATATGGACGAAACCGTTCAGAACGGTGATCAGGCAAGAATGTGCTGGCTGCTCAGCGTTGGCGGTGATGGCGATAACCTCAGATGTAAGCAGGTGTCCTTCTGCCACGGTATCGGCGGCTCGCAGTCCAACAAAGCCGCACAGTATTTTGCAACCATTACCTTTGACGGCCTTCCCGATGGCGTTGAGGTTCCGATCGAGGACCGCGTAGAGATCAGTGAGATCGACAAGGAATACGATCTGCGTGATTTTGTCGTTCTGTCTCAGGATGATGCGATCGATACCTTCTCCGGTAACAACGCAACCGTTGAAAAGGTCACCGAGGGTGACGAGAGTTTCATGAGAATCACTGCAACCGGTGATGAAGCGTACGTTTACGGTAACAAGTATCCCGTCAGCGTAAGCAGCGAGACCAAGTTTGTTGTGATCAAGTATCGCACCACCTCGACCAAGGCAAATGAGATGGGTATTATTTATAAGTCCACGTCTTTGAAGGAATACGATCTGGATGCTACTGCATTCGAATCCGTGAAGGCTGACGGTCAGTGGCACTACCTGTACATTGAAATGAGCAGTGAAGAGCATTGGCAGGACTGGATCGTATCCTTGGGCATTGTTCCGTTTGTTAATACGACCGGTATTGCCGGTGAGTCTGTTGACATTGCATGGATCAAGTTCTATCGTGATGATCCTTGGGATATTCCCGAATACGAGGCAGACAGAAAGGCCACCGAGACCACCGAGGAAACCACCGAAGAGCCTACCACCGAGGCTCCTACCACCGAGGCACAGACCGAAGCACCCTCCGAAGAGGCTTCCACCGAGGCTGAAAAGTCCGGCTGCAAAGGGATCGTTGGCGGTGCATTTGCAATTGTTGCACTGATCGGTGTGGCATTTGTTGCAAAGAAGAAGGATTGATTCCTGCAAATTAAATAAATAAATAAATAACAGCCCCATGGGGCTGTTATTTATTATGTCGATGCACAGACAAATTCAACCCACGGGGGAAAAATTCTCTCAAAATGCGTTATTGCTTTTCTTGGCATCTCTGCTATAATAGAGGTAGGATCAGCGCTGATCCAAAACGATATTTGGAGGTTAATATGATAAAGTTAGGAGAGAAGATCAAGACCCTCAGAAAACAGAAGAATATTTCGCAAGAGGTGTTTGCCAATTATCTTGGCGTGTCGTTTCAAGCAGTTTCGAAGTGGGAGAATGGCTATACCATGCCCGATGTGACCATGATCCCCGCGATTGCGTCGTTTTTCGGGGTTTCCACTGACGAGTTGTTTGATTTTAACTTGTTTGAGACCGAAAAGCAGGTAGAGGAAATTTGCCACGAGGCGTATAAGTATCGCTTTGACGATGCGGAAAGATCGGAGCAAATCCTGCGTGAGGCTCTGCAGAGATTCCCGGGGAATGATATCATTCTCAACAATCTCCTGTACACTATGGATTACAAGACGCGTGCGGACGAGGTCATCAGCCTTTGCAAAACGCTGATCGAGTCCACCAAGCAGGACGACGTCAAATACGACGCCTGCCGCATTCTGGCGGAATGCTATAAGGAGACGGGACAGGACGCGCTGATCGCGCCCACGCTGGAGCTGATCCCCGAAATCTATTTTTCAAAGCTGGAGCTGATGGCATCGCTGTTGGATGGCGAGGTTAGCTACGAATCTGCGCAAAAGCACAAGAATATTTGTGCCGAGGATCTGATCTGTATGCTCATCATCGCGGGCAAGCGCTTGCGCGAGCAGGGAGAAGAGGACAAGGCACGCACGCAATGGCGCATTACGTTTGGGGTTATGGATGCCTTCAAGGAGGATTTCGTGGAGGACAAGTGGTTTAGTGCCACGGTCTACGACTACACAAGCGAGCAGAGAAAAGAGATCGAGCAGCTGCTTGGAACTCAAATGTGAAAAACAGGAGCCCTGCAAATGCAGGGCTCCTGGCTTTATTGCTTCAAAATCTCCTCGATCTCGGGATCGATCCGTCTTTTCTTGAAATAATACAGCTTATCCTCGTCGGTAATGGGGCGAATGACGCGGCAGGGGTTGCCTGCGGCAACGCACATATCGGGGATGTCGTGCGTGACTACGCTGCCCGCACCGATGACTACATTGTTTCCAATATGCACACCGGGGCAGATGATGCTTTGCGCACCGATCCACACGTTGTCGCCGATCGTGATGCCGATGCCGTATTCATAGCCCGTATTGCGGATCTCGGGATGGATGGGGTGACCTGCGGTATAAATGCCAACACCGGGGGCAAGGAAGCAATTGTCGCCAATGGTGACGCGTGCCACGTCCAGAATGGTACAGTTGAAGTTGGCAAAAAAGTTTTTGCCCACGAAAATGTTGCGACCGTAGTCGCAATAAAAGGGCGGGTTGATCATGGTGGTGTCATCCGAGCCGCCAAGCAATTCCTTGAGTGTTGCGCGAATGGTCGCATAGTCGGTGTAGTCAGCCTTGTTGAGCGTATTGAGAAGCAGGCGTGCCTGCTTCATCTGCGCTGCGGTATCCTTGTCAAACATGTAAAGCATTTCTGCGTCTCTGCGTTCTACGTTGTTCATAAAGCTCCTTTTGTCACATTGGAATGGTGTTGCTCTTTTTCTAAGTATAGCACAAAAATGCGGAATTTACAAGAGAATGATTGCAAAGCAGTGTTGATTATGGTATAATACAATCAGAAAATTCCCGAATGAAGGAGAAGAATATGCTTACCATGCAGCTTTCCAATATGGTCTTGACCGTGGATTTTGCCGCGGGAAGGATCACCTCGCTTTGTATTGGCGGGCGCGAGCGCGTATGCGCACCCACGCCGCTGTTTGCGCTTCGTTTGCGTGACGCACAGGGCACGGCCACCGTGCTATGTGCAACCGATGCGGGCGTTTGCACCGAGACCGAGGATGGCGCGATTTATGCGGGCTTTGGTGTTGCAGACCTTTCGGTGCACGTGCATCTTGCAAAGAAACAGAAAAGTGCCGCTTGGCGCGCTGACGTGCAAGGCATTGATGCGGAGCATTTTGTTGAGTGGATCGATTTTCCGCTGATCAATCTGCCTGCGCTTAAGGAAAACAATTCAAGCGGAGACGGCGGACAGATCCTGCTGCCCTACAATGAGGGCGCGTTGATCTCGAATAACGACCACAGAGAAATGACCGACTTCCGTCATTGGGAGCCCGAATATCCCAGCCTTGGATGCTATCCCGTGTTTCCCAACATGATCTGCTCGCAGATGATGGCGTATCTGTGGGAGGACGTCGGCTTGTATCTGGGCGCACACGACACAGCACGCAGCGTCAAGGGAATCAGCTTTTATGCGGAGAATGGCGGCATTACCATGCAGATGCGACTGTTCTGCGGCACGGACTTCGGGCAGGACTATTGCATGGATTACGATATCGTGTGGACGGCTATTGACGGGCGATGGGAGTCTGCTGCAGAGCTTTACCGCGCGTGGTTTGAGCAAAATTTGCCGCCACGAGTCAAAAAGATCAAGGAAAATCCCGCGCTGCCCGCGTGGTATGCCGAAAGCCCCTTGGTGGTGACCTATTGCGTGCGCGGCATTCACGATATGGACGAAATGGCCCCCAACGCGCTCTTTCCGTATACCAACGCGCTGCCGCTTCTGGAGCAGATCAAGTCCAAGGCCAAGACAAGGCTGCTGGTGCTGCTGATGCATTGGGAGGGCACAGCTCCTTGGGCACCGCCCTACGTTTGGCCGCCCTTTGGTGGCGTGGAGAATTTTGCCGAGTTCAAGGACGCGCTGCACGCACAGGGCGATTTGCTTGGCGTGTATTGCTCGGGCTTTGGCTATACGTTGAAAAGCAACTTGGTGGACGGTTACGACTGCACCGGGACCTGCGAGCGCGAGAATTTGACGCGCGGCATGTGCGCAGGACCTGACGGCAAGGTGGCCATCAGCCGCATTTGCATGGGGCAGAGGAAGGGGTATGATATTTGCCCTGCATCCGAGGTGGGACACAAAATTCTGGCGGCTGCATACGAGCCCTTGTTTGAAAGCGGCATTGATTACGCGCAGATTCTTGACCAGAATCACGGAGGCGGGCAGTACTTCTGTTATAGCCGCGACCACGGCCATCCGCCCGCACCCGGTGCATGGATGACAAAAAATATGCAGAGAATGCTGAGCGAGTGGAATGGCAAGGCGGGCGGCATGCTGCTTGGCTGCGAGTCGGCGGCGGCAGAGCCTTTTATGGGCAACTTGCTTATGAGTGACAACCGCTTTGAGCTCAATTATCACATCGGTACGCCTGTGCCGCTGTATGCGTATCTGTATCATGAATATCTGCGCAATTTCATGGGCAATCAGGTGTCCTGTCCGTTTGGCAACGATCAGGATACGCTTTGCTATCGCGTGGGATATTCGTTTGCGGCGGGGGATCTGATGACCCTTGTCATGACGCCCGACGGGCAGCTGATGACCAACTGGGGCAATCACGATTTCTCGCGCCTGCCGGACAGAGATAAGGCACTTGATCTTGTGGCCAACCTTTGCAAATTCTACCGCGAGAAGGCAGGGAAGTATCTGCACGCTGGCCGCATGATCCCCGCCAAGGTCGTGGAGCGCGGGCAAAAGGAATTTTTTATGGCATGGTACGGCCACACCTGTGCCATTCCGACCGTGTACACCACGGCATGGCAGGCCGAGGACGGCACGCGCGCGCAGATTTTGGTCAATCCGGGTGACGCGGACGAGGTCTGCATCCTGGAGGGCAAACAGATCACCGTGCCCGCAAGAGACGCGGTGTTGGTGGAGATTTGATAAAATTAAAATACGAGAATCAGAACCCATATTTGCGCCAATAGCTGCAGAAATTGTTTGGGTAACCTGCGCAAATGTAACCATGCGTCGCGTTGCGCCACATGGTGGGGTTCTGATTCGGTGAATCTTGTCGAAAAAGAGCAAGAGGGGTGCTATGCACCCCTCTTGCTCTTTTTGGAGCAGGCAACGGGAATCGAACCCGCAGCATCAGCTTGGGAAGCTGAGGTTTTACCACTAGACTATGCCTGCGAACATGGTTATTATATACCAAAGCCGGAGATTTGTCAATCCCCAAGAGTCGATTTTTTATCGTCACGTTTCGCAAAAGTAAGTTCAGTATCCCCCGAGTGTCATCCTGAGCGAAGGTTGCGCAGCAACCGAGTCGAAGTTTTGCATAGCGGAGTGTACGCGGAGCGACGCAAAACCGCGAGCGCAACGTATGGCAGCGCGAAGCGGGATCTGCGCAGGTTTTTGATACCCTGCCTGCAGAAGTTGCATTTGATTGTGGTCGAGATGGACGGATTGCATCCTCGTAAGCCATTGTGTCAAGAATAGTTCAAAGGCTGAGCAAGCATTGAGAAAGCCCATCGCAGATCCCTTCCTCGTTTGTGCTTTGCACAAACTCGTCAGGTTTTGGATCGGCTCGCGGCAATTGTGCCGCTCCCTCACCAAAACTTCGACTCAGCCCCCGCCAAGATTCTTCGCTACGCATTTTTCGCCCGTCATCCTCGAGCGTAGCGAAGGATCTTGGCGAAAAATGCTTGCTCGAGAATGACAGGCGGGGGCTATGCTCAGGATGACACTCGAGGGATAGTCAGGATGACACTCGGGGGAAACAAAAAAGCAGAGCGCTTGCGCGCTCTGCCCTTCATTCTCTCATCTCATTCCACAAACCAGCAATAGTCAAGAATGATGTTCCCATCTTGGTCCGGTGTGGTGTATCTTGGGCAAGTGCAATTTTCAAAGCACCAGGCAGCACCCTCGGCATCGTGCCAAATAGTCATGCCTGCATCCAAAATCGCGGGCTTGCAGTTGCCGCAAAGCGCATGAACCTCGCTTTCCTTGCCATAGATCCAGCAAGTGCCAAGTCCTGCGGTGGCAGGGAAATCCACATAGTCAAATTCCTCGGGAACAGGGGTGTCTGCGGGCACAAACATGCCAAGCCAATATTGCCATCTCTCGCCGTCCTTGTGGCGTTCAAGGCCGATATAGCCGCCGCCATTCTCCCAAATCGCGGTGATTTTTTCGGTGCCGCCCATGGCAGCCTCGATCGCATCAAACCAGCCGTTGCAAAACCATTCGCCCCAATGACCGCCAACCTCGAAATATCTCTTGCCAATAAAGCGCAGGGCGGGGATGGAATCTCTGAATACTTTTTGAATTGTTGCCATGAGCATTCTCCTTTTTCGTTTCTTTACGTTTATCATACCATAAGAATACCCGAATGTCAACAAAAAAGCAGAGCGCTTGCGCGCTCTGCAATTTTGCATTTCGGTAGAACTTAAGCCAGCTCTGCGAAGTACTTGATGGTGCGAACCATCTGGCTGGTGTAGGAGTTCTCGTTGTCGTACCAGGAAACAACCTGTACCTGGTAGGTGTCGTCGTCGATCTTTGCAACCATGGTCTGGGTGCTGTCGAACAGAGAACCGTAGGAAATACCGATGATATCGGAGGAAACGATCAGATCCTCGTTGTAGCCGAAGGAAGCGGAAGCCTGAGCCTTCATAGCAGCGTTAACGCTGTCAACGGTAACGTTCTGACCCTTAACAACAGCTACC
>JAFQUG010000078.1 GCA_017408625.1 Clostridia bacterium
CCTGCGGGGGTCTTGAACAGGATCTCCTCGTAGCCTGCGGGATCACCGTAGTAGCCGTAGGTCTTCTTGACGATCAGAGTAGCAGTTTCGGTGTCGTAGATCACTCTGCCGATTTTCTTCTGCATGGTCCGTTCTCCTTCCATAAATTTTCTTTTCTTTTGTTTCCTGCAATATCATATCACAACATCGCTAAAAAATCAAGAGGAAAATCATGAGAATTGCAAAAAAAGTTGTGAAAATTTTACGAAATGCTCTCTCATTCTTTGTGAAAAGCGTCAGATATCGGCGTCTTTGATATATTGGCTGCCTTTTTCTGCGATAAACACCTTACGTGCGGCCAAGTTGTCGCCAAGCAGCGTGTCAAACATGATGTTGGTCGCCTCTGCGTCGGTGGGGGTGACCGCGATCAGGCGGCGCGTGGCGGGATTCATGGTAGTCTGCCACATCATGTCGGGGTCGTTCTCGCCAAGACCCTTCGAACGTTGCAGTGTATATTTCTTATTGCCGATCTTTTTCAGGATCTCGGCCTTTTCAAATTCGTCGTAAGCGAAATAGGTCTTATCCTTGGTCTGGATTTCAAACAGGGGAGACTCCGCAATGAATACCTTGCCTTCCTGCAGAAGCGTTGGCAGCAGGCGGTAGAACAGCGTCAGGAGTAGGGTTCTGATCTGGAAGCCGTCCTCGTCCGCATCGGTACAGATGATGATCTTGGACCACTTGAGCGCGTCAAGATCAAATGCGGTCAGGTCTCCCTTGACCTTTTTGCCCTGAATTTCCACGCCGCAGCCGATGACCTTGAGAAGGTCTGTGATGATCTCGCTCTTGAAGATACGCTCGTAGTCTGCCTTCAGACAGTTCAAGGTTTTACCGCGCACCGGGATGATGGCCTGGTATTCGGCGCATCTTGCCAGCTTACAGGAGGTCAGCGCCGAGTCGCCCTCCACGATATAAAGCTCGCGGATGGATACGTCCTTGGTACGGCAGTTGACAAACTTTTCCACGCGGTTGGCAATGTCGATGGTGCCTGTCAGCTTTTTCTTGATGTTGAGTCTTGTAGCATCTGCCGATTCGCGGCTGCGCTTGTTGACAAGCACCTGTGCGGCAAATCGCTCTGCTTCAAGCGGGTTCTCGGTAAAGTAAATGTCCAGATTCTGACGCAAAAAGTCGTTCATGGCCGAGTAGATAAACTCGTTGTTGATCGCCTTTTTGGTCTGGTTTTCGTAGGACGTGCTGGTGGATTGCGAATTGATGACAAGTACCAAGCAGTCCGCGATGTCCGAGAACTGGATCTTGGATTCGTTTTTATTGTACTTATTGTTGTTTTTCAGATACTTATCCAGCGCAAAGACAAAGGCGGATTTGGTTGCCTTGTCGGGCGAGCCGCCATGCTCCAGGAAGCTGGAGTTGTGGTAGTATTCGATCGCGTTGACCGTGTTACACACGCAGAAGGAGAAGTCAGCCTTGACCTTGTACATGGGCTTATCCTCTCTGTCCTTGCCCTGTGTTTCCATGTGCCACAGCACGGGCTGGGTGATGGCTGCCTCGCCCACCATTTCGGAAACGTAGCCCGAAATGCCGCTTTCATACACGAATCTTTGCTCGGAGAAGGTCTTGTCCTCCTGCTCGATGTAGAGCACAAAGCAAATGCCGGGGTTGACGACTGCCTGGCGGTGCAGGGTATCCACGTAAAAGCTGTGGGGGATGTTGATATCGGTAAAGACCTCGAGGTCGGGCTTCCAATGGATGATGGTACCCGTGCGCTTTTCCTTGCGCTCCAATTCGCGCTCGGTAAGCTCGGTGACCGGCTCGCCCTTCTTGAAGCTGATGGTGCGCTCGAATCTGCCGTCGTAAGAGGCAACGGTCATGTACTCCGAGCTGTACTGCGTGGCGCACGCGCCAAGGCCGTTCAGACCAAGAGAATATTCGTAAGCGGATTCTCCGCTATTGTTATCATATTTACCGCCTGCGTACATTTCGCAGTAGATCAGATACCAGTTATATTGCTGCTCCTTCTCGTTCCAGCCCAAGGGGACGCCGCGGCCGTGGTCCTCCACGGTAATGCTCTTATCGCGGAACACGCGCACCGTGATCTCCGTGCCGTGACCCTCCTTGGCCTCGTCCACAGAGTTGGAAAGAATTTCAAAAAAGGAGTGCTCGCAGCCGTCAAGACCATCCGAGCCGAAGATAACGCCGGGGCGTTTACGCACGCGGTCCGCGCCCTTTAAGGCTGTGATACTCTGGTCGTTGTATTGCTGCTTTGCACCTGTGGTTTTACTTGCTGCCATGTATTCCTCCGTCACTAATATATATCCAATTTATATTATAACATTTTTTTCTCGTTTTGCAAAGGGTTTTTGCACAAAATATTTGTACAGGGCGTAAATATTCGGGGAATTCTATTGCAAAATGACCGATAAAGCAGTATAATTATAATGAAATAATATGGGATCGTATGGATTGTGAGGTGTGCGCATGAACGATTCTTCTGTTCTGTCAGCCATCCGCGGCGGCACGTGCTGCCTGCTTGGCTTTGGTGTGTCCAATATGATGCTGACAGACGTTTTGTTTGAGCTTGGTGCTGCGTTTATACGCGTTTATGATAAAAAGACCCCCGAGCAGCTGGGCGCGATCGCGCTTTCGCTGTGCGAGCGGGGTGTGGAATTTTTCTGCGGGGAGAATTACCTTGAAAGCTTGGACGGTGACGTGATCATCCGCTCGCCCGGCTTTCGCCCCGACAGACCCGAGATCGCTGCTGCCATCGAGCGCGGCGCTTTGCTGACCAGTGAAATGGAGCTTTTCATGGCGACCACCAAGGCGCGCGTGATCGGTGTGACGGGAAGTGACGGCAAGACCACGACCACCACGCTGACCTGGCATCTGGTCAAGGCTTACTTAAAGGCGCGCGGCTACGGCCACGCCTACGTGGGCGGCAACATTGGCACGCCGCTTATGCCGTATTCTGCCGAGATGACCGAGGACGATTTTGCCATCGTGGAGCTCTCCAGCTTTCAGCTGATGACCATGCAGCGCGCACCCGCGTGCAGCGCGATAACCAATCTTAGCCCCAATCACTTGGACTGGCATACCGGCATGGACGAATATATCGCGGCCAAGAGCCACATTTATCAGGGGATAGGCGCAGAAGTGCTGGTCACAAACCGCGACAACGCGCTTTGTATGGAGCTGGTGGACAACGCCCCCGTGCCCGTTGTGCTGTTTTCTTCCCAATTGCACGACTTTGAGAGCATCATGCAGGGCAGAGCGGGCAAGGCGGTCTTTATCCGCGACGGCATGATCGTCTGCTCGGACGGCAGGTGCGAAAGAGAAATGCTGGCCGTTTCCGACATCAAGCTGCCCGGCATGCACAACGTGGAGAATTACATGACCGCCATTGCGCTGACCGAGTCGCTGATCACGCCCGAGATGGTCGGGGAGCTTGCGCGCAGCTTTGGCGGCGTGGAGCACAGATTTGAATTCGTGCGCGAAAAGGACGGCGTCAAGTTCTATAACAGCTCGATCGACTCGACTCCCACGCGCACCGCAGCCGCGCTTTCGGGCATTCCGCCGAGAAGCGCGTGGGTGATCTGCGGAGGATACGACAAGCATATTCCGTTTGCGCCCTTGGCAAAGGTGCTGCGCGAGCGCGCGCTCGGCGTGGTGCTGACGGGAGCGACGGCTGACAAGATTGCCGCGGCCTTGGACGAGTGCCGCGAGGGGGACCTCGATCTGCCCGTTTACAGAGAGGCGGATTTTGCCGATGCGGTACGCTGCGCGGCAGCGCACGCCAAGGCGGGCGAGATGGTGCTGCTGTCTCCCGCTTGTGCAAGCTTTGATGCGTTTGACAATTTCGCGCATCGCGGCCGCACGTTTTGTAAGATTGTAAGTGAGTTATAATACAGAAAACAGAGGAAGAATTATGGATCTGAAAGCATTGATCACGTCGCTTTGCGGCCTTTACTCGGTATCGGGCGCAGAAGCGGCAAGCACGCAGGGCGCGGAGCGCATTCTCTACGACCTGTTTGACGAGCACGTCACGGATGGCGTCGGCAACCACGTCTTTATCAAGCGTTGCGGCCGCAAGAACGCCCCCAAGATCTTGCTTGACGCGCATTTTGACGAGATCGGCATGATGGTGACCGACATCACCGAGGAGGGCTTTGTCCGCTTTACCAATGTGGGCGGCGTGGATACGCGCATCCTGCCCGGTGCAAGACTGATCATTTACGGCAAGAAAAACGTGGAGGGCATCGTTTGTGCCATGCCTACCAAGCTGCTTGGCGGTGACCCCGATGCGCTGCCCGAGATCGGCCAGCTGTATCTGGATACCGGCTGGAGCGCACATGAACTCAAGAAAATGATCTCGATCGGCTCGTCCATCGGCTTTATGCCTACCTATACAAGCCTGCTTGGCGATCGCATCGCGGGCAAGGCGTTTGACGATAAGGCCTGCGGTGCGTGCATTGCGCACGGCGTGGGCGCAGTCAAGGCCGAGGACATGGCGGGTGACGTTTATTTCCTGTTTTCCGCAGGGGAGGAGACCAGCATGCTGGGTGCTCTGACCGGCGGTGGCAGCATCGCCCCCGATTACGCCATGGTTATTGACGTGACGCACGCAGCAACTCCCGAGACGTCCGATCTGCCGCTTGCAAGCTTTGGCAGCGGTGCGGTGCTGGATTATGCACCCATTACCAACAGAGCTCTGCCCAACATGGTCAAGACGCTCCTGACCGACAAGGAAATTCCGTTTACCTGCGGTGCATCGGGCGGCAGCACGGGCACCAATGCAAACAGACTTTGGTTGACAGGGGACGGTGTGCCCACCGTGCTTGTCAGTCTGCCTATCAAGAATATGCACTCGTCTACCGAGGTGCTGGACCTGCGTGACGCGCAGGCAGTGGCAGATGCGGTGAGTGCGTTTATTTGCTCAAAACAGATCGGGGAGGAGTTTGCAAGATGAAATATTACGGACTTGAACTGATCGAACAATTATGCCGCGAGTTTGGCCCTTCGGGCTGCTGTGATACGCTTCGCGAGGCCATCGTGGAGCAGATCTCGGACGTTTGCGACGCTTACTGCATTGACCGCGTGGGAAACGTGGTCGCAAAGGTTTGCGGCGGCGGTGAGGGATATAACGCCAAAAATCCCAAAAAGGTGCTTGTTTGCACCGGCATGGACGAGGTTGGCATGATCATCAACCGCGTATCCGATAAGGGACATCTGAAATTCAGCCTCGTGGGTGATATCGACGCGCGCGTGCTGGGCGGCAAGAGCCTTTTGATCGGCGACGGACAGCGCGCCATCAAGGGCGTGGTAGCCTCCAAGGCGATCCATTTGCAAAGCCCCGAGGAGCGTCGCAAGCTGACGCCTGCCCGCAAGATGTATATCGACATCGGTGCAGAGAGTGCGGACGAGGCAAAGGAATACGTGGACGTTGGCTCTATGGCAACCTTTGATACGCCCTTTGAATGCTTTGGTGAGCAAAAGGCGTTCATGCGCGCAAAGGCATTGGAGTCAAGACTGGGCTGCGCGGCTGCCATTGAGCTTGTGCGCATGCTCAAGTCGGGCAGAGTCAAGCTGCCTTACGATCTGTACGTGGCATTTACCGATTGCTCCGAGGTGATCTTCAGTGCGGCGCGCGTGGCAGCGGCGGCTGTCAAGCCGGATCTTGCCATCATTCTTGAGGCAAGAGAGGCGTTGGATTATCCCGGTATTGGCGAGAGTGTGCGTATGTGCGCACTCGGTGGAGGCGCGGCTGTTGCGTTCCTGGATTCCTCAGCCATTTATGACAAGGATCTGACCGCAGATCTGCGCGCTTGCGCAAAGGTAGAAGGCATTGATACCCAAGCCGTTTGCGGCTCACCGCGCGCACAGCTGGGCGGAGCGGTACAGCAGGGGGCACACGGCGTGCGCATGGTCTCGCTGGGCTATCCCATCAGAAATTTGCACGCACCCGCGCAGGTTGCCAAGGTTTCGGATTATTATGCGGTAAGAGATCTCTTATTCGCTTACGTCAAAGAGATAAAGGAGTAAATTATGCTGACTAAATTGAAGCATCTTGTAAACGTCAGCGGCATTTCGGGCAGAGAGGCTGCCATTGCCGCAAAGATTTCCGAATATATGACCCCTCTTTGCGATAAGGTCTATACCGACGCGATGGGATCGCTGATTGCCTATAAAAAGGGAACGGGAGAGAAAAGAAGAAAAATCATGCTGGTCGCGCACATGGACGAGATCGGCTTTGTGGTTACACATATAGAAAAGAACGGCATGCTCAGACTCGCCCCCATAGGCGGCATTCATTTTTCGGCATCCGCCTTTTCCGAGGTCGTGTTTGAAAACGGTCAGCGCGGTGTGCTGGTGCCGGAAACGGGTGTCAAGCCCAACGACTGGACCTACGATAAAATGGTTGTGGACATCGGTGCCAAGGACGCACGCGACGCAGAGAAGCGCGTTGCGATCGGTGATTTCTTCTCGGTCGCTCCCAACGTCATCAAGCTCTCGGCGCGCAGAATTGCGGGCAGACCCATCGACGACCGCATCGGA
>JAFQUG010000009.1 GCA_017408625.1 Clostridia bacterium
ACCGCTAAATCTGATCGATCCCGATATGTATGATCTTGATTGATCGAAAAACGGTGTAAATATATTGGCATCTTTTTTGTCAACACGTCTCAGCAAAAGGACACCCTGTGGTGTCCTTTTTTGTTGACACTCTTTGGACTGGTGCGGACCGTCGAGGGCACCAAGCCCTACGGCCGCGGTGCAAGAAAATCCTTGACGCATATTGAAATCCCTTCCCTCTCATGTTATAATGATATCAGAAAACACACCATCCGAACGGAGGGCTACGGAATGAAACTCAAATTTGACGTCGCGGGCAAGCACCAGCCTGATCCTTTTATTTTCGAGGACGGCGGTAAGCTTTACTTATACGTGACCGCCCCCCGCGGCGTGGAGGCCTACAGCGCGGACGACTTGTTTGGCATTTGGCATTACGAGGGCATCGTGGCCTCGTTTGAAGGTCGTCGCGATTACTGGGCGCCGTCCGTAATCAAGTATGGCGACAACTATTACCTCTACGTTTCCTGCTCGACCGACTCCGAATTCCAATACATGCACGCCGCGGCAGCCAATTCCCCACTCGGGCCTTTTACGGGCGAGAAATGCTTTTACAAGCGTTTTTCGATCGATTCGCACGTGGTAGAAACCGCGGACGGCCTGTTTTTGTGGTACGCCGAGGACAACGTAAACTGCGGGCGTATCGGTACGCGCATCTTTGTGGATCGGTTGCTTGATCCCATGACGCCCGCAAATGCTCCAAAAGAGGTCATCGTGCCCACCATGGACCGGGAAATTTTCAAAAGAAATCGCTTTGGTGACGGCAGAGACTGGCACACCATTGAGGGCGCTTTCTGGTTTAGCGAGGGTGATTGGCAATACCTGATGTACAGTGGCGGTTGCTTTGAAAACAGCTCCTATCATATCGGCTACGCTGCTGCGCACACAAACGAGCAGGATCTGACACGCGTGGACTTTGTCAAGCACACTTTGGACGGCGCGTTTGATCCGGTCATGATCAAAAACGACTTTGAAGAGGGCTCGGGACACCACAGCGTGATCAAATACAAGGGGCAATATTACGCCATTTACCACGGCCGCGATTATGCAAGCGACGCGCGAGAGGAATATGCCGAGGCAAGGACTGCAAGAATTTGCAAGCTGCACGTGCAAAACGGCATCATCACCGCCGAGCGGTACGCGGATCGGGTGTAAAAAGCAACGTCAATCGCGGCATGGAGGTTATAACATGGGCATTTTTCAAAACGACGACAAATATCTGCAAATGACGGGGGAGCAATTGGCTGAGCTGTCCGATGAGGAATTTTTCTGGGCCATTATGATCCGAACCGAGCACGTTGTGGACGGTTTTGAGGATTGGGCAGAGGGCGTAAATGCACTCAACCCTTATCAAAAGGTATTCTACTCGGTAAATTGGTTGGATACCGAGGTCAACAATGGTGGACTTTGCCAGTTTTTCGTCAATTCCAGCCGCATGGTTGCGCCCTTGATAAGCGAGTATCTTGCGCTGATCGGTGCAGACGAGCATCAAAGGCTATACGATACTTTTGTTGAAGAAAACGGCATTCACGTAAGCGATCTTTCGAGCTTTGACTCCGAGGATTGGGAGGATTTTGACGCGCAATACGACAAATATCCCTTTGACGATTTTGACGACGCGTATTACGAAATGGAGCCCTTGGAAACCTATCTGACCAAGTATGCAAAAGAAAATCTTGCGCAATTCTGACCAAAGGAGCCTCATATGACTAAGATTTTTGAAAAAAGAAATCTGATTTTGATCATCGGGGCAATCATTGCGCTGATCCCCTGGGTGCTCTACTTGATTTCAGGCAACGGAGAGGACAAGCTCCTGATGCTTGTGCTGTCCTTGGTGCTGCCCTTGATCATCTACGGCTTTATTCGCCTTCTGTGCAGGATCGTCCGCCCGCACGCACCCGCGTCCGCTCTCAAAATCGGCGCATATTTCTTGATGATCGTGGGGGCGATCGGTGCGCTTTTAAGCCTTGTGGCATTCGTCACACAATTCCCGGGCGGCTTTTCTCCCGGGATAACCGTCTGCTTCGCGCTTGCCCTTGCAGCCTTGGACGAGGCAAAGAAAACGGAAACAGTCTAATTTTCATAACAGGAGACGTACGTGAAACAACTCTTTCAAAATCACGGCAGCGAGCATATCACTTCCCTGATACGGGCTGCAACAGAAAACGGCAGCCGCACGGCAACCGTCAGCGGTGCGTGGGAGATCGACACGGCCATTCGTCTGCCCTCGGATTTCACCCTGATTTTGCAGGACTGCCACCTGCGCATGGCGGACGGCTGCTTTTCCAATATGTTTGTCAACGAGCATCACGGCACCAAGCTCGATCGGACACCCAACGGCACGGATCACAATATTGCCGTGATCGGCAAAGGACGCGCCATTCTGGACGGCGGCAAATACAACGGCCTTTCGGAATCCACGCAAATGCGGGACGGTATGCCGCCTATCTGGAAAAACAATCTTTTGCTGTTTACCAACGTGGACGGCTTCAGAATTGAGAATCTCTCCTGCCGCAATCAACGCTGGTGGGCTCTCAATTTCCTCTACTGCGCGCACGGATACATCGGCAATATCGATTTTTGCGCCAACGACGTATGGATAGACGCAGGCGGCAATTCCCATCACGGACTGCGACGCGACAGATATGCCGAGGTACTGGTCAAAAACGCAGACGGGATCGACCTGCGACAGGGCTGCCACGATATTGTAATCGAGCATATCACAGGCTTTACCGAGGACGATTCGATCGCGCTGACCGGCCTGCACGGTGCGCCGGAGCAGGCCTTTGCAGTGGACGGGCTGCCCCGGGACATCTGCCGCGTGCATATTCGCGACGTGCGCACCGCCGCCTTTTGCACCAACGTCAGGCTGCTCAATCAAGGCGGCATCAAGCTGCACGATATTGAAATCGACGGTGTCTATGACATGTCTGCCGACTGCCCGCACATGGATCGCGGGCTCTATGCGGTACGCATCGGTGACGTGCGCCTGTACGGCAGCAGACACGCAACGCCCGACGAGACCTACAATATTGCGGTGCGAAACGTGCGCGGCGGCGGTGATTACGTCATCGCCCTGGCCGGCAGCATCCGGAATCTGACAACGGAGAACGTGGAATGCTTTGGCGGCGCGCAGCTGCTTTTGGACAAAAGAACGCAATAAAAATCAATTCCCGCAAATTTTTCGGTGTTTGATTTGTTATGTATTATAACGCATCATCACTAAACGAAAGGAGCTTTTTATGAACGAGCAAACCAAGCAAGAGCAAGCAGTCAAAAGTCCTCCGCTTGCCTTCACCATTGTATTCTGGGTCGTGGTTGGCATCGCGGTGCTGGCACTTCTGATCCACTTTCTCTTTCATCCCATCGATCGACTCAAGCTGGGTATGCTTTTGACGCAGAGCTACGAGATCACCGTATCCCAAAAGCCCAACGGGGTAAATCCCGTCACGCACGTTTTAGCCGACCGAGACGTGATCTGCGTGGTTTACAACCAAAACACTTACGAACTGCCATTTGGCATGGGGCTATCTCCCGATCGGGTCTATTACGAGAGTACCAAGGACGGCGTTTGGAAATATTCGCATTATCTCACCGGCGAATGGAAACGAACGCAGACGGATTTTGCGCAAATCACGCTGGGCACGGGCACCGACTCGGCCGATCTCGATATGCTTTTGGACAAGCGCAACTATCAAAGGAATTTCACTTTTGGGGATTCCTTTTCGCTTAAGGACGACATTGAGATCGACGGATTGATAGGCGCTACCTTCTACAAAACCAAGGACGGCTACACGCTGCAGCTGATCACCGAGCGCGGCACTGCCTATATTCTGTTTTCCAACGTGGGGCGCACAAGGGTCACTCTGCCCGAAGAGGCGCGAGAATAAAAGCAAATACACAAGCAGCCGAATCAGTAGGATTCAGCACCATTTTTTCTATTGAAATATGCGCCAAAGTGTGATATACTGCAAGTAATCCGATATCTGTGAGGTGCTTATGTACAAGAAAACGTTTAAGAGCGCACTGGCACAATACGAAAATTTCTGGGAGCGCAAAAACACGGCGCGCCCCATTCTGAACATGTCCTTTATCAGACAGGGCTACGTGCCCGAGGCTGCGCCCGAGTCGCTGGAGCAGCAATGGCTGGACGTGGAGTATAAGTACAACGCTTATAAGCACCGGACCGATCACACCGAGTTTTTGGCCGAGGGTGTGCCCTGCCATTTTGCCAACTACGGCCCGGGCATGCTGTCCTCCTGCATTGGCGGCGGCTACAAGCTCAATCCCCGCACGGTGTGGCTGGACGTCAAGCAGGTCATCACGGATTGGGAAAACCCGCCCGAGGTGATATTTGACGTGCAGAGCGACCTTTGGCAGAGTCTTTTGCGCGAGCAGGAGCTGTTTGCGCGCGATCCCGACGCGGCCTTTTCCATGACCGATATCGGCGGTATTCTGGATATCGTGGCATCCCTGCGCGGCACGCAGAATCTGCTTTACGACCTGTACGACTACCCCGACGAGCTCAAGGAGTTTGCCGCGCGCGTCAAGCAAGTGTGGTTTGAGGTGTTTGATCAGCAGGCAGAAACGCTCAAACGCGCGAATCTGCCCTACAACAGCTGGATGAGCATTCCCTCGGCAAAGCCGTGGTATCCCTTGCAGTGCGATTTTTGCTACATGATCTCGCCTGCGCAGTTTGAGGAATTCGTGCTGTCCGATCTGGCGGATCAGGTGGCGCATTTGGACCGCTCGATCTACCATTTGGACGGTGTGGGTGAGCTCAATCACCTGGATATGATATTGGACATCCCCGGCCTTAGCGGCATTCAATGGACGCCGGGCGCAGGATGCGAGCCCCTTTGGGATGAGCGTTGGTATCCCATTTATCGCAAGATCCA
Source organism: Clostridia bacterium (assembly GCA_017408625.1). Next base: position 4,935 of record JAFQUG010000009.1, read on the forward strand.
GGACAAGAAAAAGAACCTGGTGCTGCTTGGCGGCATCAACGAAGGCGATATGGCAGGTGCGGAGCGCATGATCAAAACGCTTGACCCCACCGGCTTTTACATCAGCTGCTGGTGCTCGGGCCGCGAGAAGGGCGAGCAGATGATCGAGCAGGTCGAAAAGTGGAGCAAATAAATACAAAACGCGCTTCATGAAAAATTGAAGCAGAAAAGCCGCCGATGGGCGGCTTTTCTTTTTGTTTTCTTTCGCTGCGGCGGGAGCAAGCCCCCGCCCTACGTTCTGCGCGCATCGCGCAAAATGCAGAATTAAGAATGCAGAATACAGAATTATGGTAGAAAAGCCGCTATCAGCGGCTTTTCTTTTTGTTTTCTCTGCGGCGGGAGCAGCCCCCGCCCTACGGACGTTTCGTATGGCACGAAAATAAGTTACCGGCACAAAGCACTCGATATGGGGGACAGTCCCCGGTAGTGTGCATTGCGGCATCGCACGGACATGCGATACAGAGCCGTCCCCACAGGGGAAGGAAGGGACCCGCAGCGAAAGCGTTGCGGGAGGAAGGGGTCGAGTGAAGAATTAGGATAAGTAATATTTTTTGGATTGTACGGTGTATTGTTTAGAAAATGAGCCGATTGCTTACTTGCCCCATCTCATCAGGCAGCCCCTTCCTCCCCGTTGACGCTTCGCTACGGGGGCCCTCCTTCCCCTGTGGGGACGGCTTTTTTCGCATTTCAACAGTTTTGCACTTTGCTGCGGGAGCATGCCCCCGCCCTACGCGCATTTATTTTTCTCATCTTAATAATTCTTCATCTCTTTTTTATTCGATCTGTGCTATAATGGATCTGAGAAAAATTCGTTTTTTTCAAAAAAGCATGAACTTTTTTCAACAAAACGCGTCTATATGGATAGAACACCGTTTATTTGGAAAGGAGACCGTCATGAAACGAATCTTGACCAAGCTTGCGGGACTTAGCATGGTGTCGCATCTTGCGTACACCGGGATCTTTATATTGCTGATGTCGTTGGCAACGTTGCTTGAGAAGCCGAGTAACAACGAGGGATTCTTGTATATGACATTTTGCATTCTGGCAATTCTGATGCTGGTGCTGTATCCGCTTGCAACCGCTTTTTTGAGTGCATGCAGCGTCACGCTCTCAAGCTTCGCGCTCAAAAAAAGAGAGGTCATTCCGCTCAATGTCATATTCATCGTCCTTTCGGTGCTTTATACCGTCTTTGCCATCTGGCTCAGCGCGGTTTTCTGGCAAGGCGCAATGGGCGTATAGTTTTCATATTTTACTCGTAAGGAGACGTATAACATGAACAAATCCAAAAAGCTTCCGATCATCATAGCCCTTGTGCTGCTGGGTGTCCTGGCCGCTGCCGCCATCGGTCTTTTTATCGCTGAGACCGCGCACAACGCATGGGTCGTGGACAAGGCGGACGCCGTTAAATTCGGCATTTTGATGGTCGGTCTTGGGCTGACCCTTGTCAGACTGATCGGCAACGTGGGCGGCCCTTCGCTGCGTCGGATCGAAAAGGCCTTTGCAAAGGAGATCGGCTCAGCCTTCTCCGCACCCGATCAGAAGCGCCAAAGAAAAGCGCTGCTGACCGCCATTGAGCGCTACAACCGCAACAAATTCAACGGTGCTGTGACAAGACTGATCGCGCTGCGCCGCGAGTGCCGCACAAGCGACGACTACAATGCCGTGCTGCTGTTTCTCGCCCTGACCTACACCGATGCGAACTGCATCGACGACGCCATTGCCACCTACGAGGAGCTGGTCAAATTCTCGCCCGCGCACTCCACGGCATGGTCCAACCTCGGTCTGCTTTACAGAAAGCAAGGCAACTTTGACAAGGCCATTGCCTGCTATGAAAACGGCATCAAATACGACGAGAACAACCCCTTTGCATGGAACAATCTTGCCATAGCGCATCTTGCGGCGTCTAACTGGAGCAAGGTCATCCAGCCCGCGCTGCACGCGCTTTCGATCAAGGCGGACATGTACCAGGCGGAGGCTGCGCTTTGCGTGGCATACTTCGCCATGGGCGACAAGCAAAACAGCAAAAAATACTTTGACAGTGCCGTTTTGCACGGCGAGCAAGCCGACAAGCTGCGCTCCTTATTGCAGGGGCTGGAAGCGGGAACCGTAGCCTTTACGACCGCAAGCGGCGTGCGCGAGGAGATTGAGCGCGCCAACGGACATTTGCAGCGCGACACTGCTCTGCCTATGGTAGAGATCCGTCTGCCCGCCCCCGAAGACGGCAACCGCTCGCGCCTTGGCGGCGCCCCCGTGGACAAGGACGTACCGCTTGACAGCACGGGCTCGCCCATGAAGCTGTTGGCGGCCATCTGGTGCTCCGAGGTACGCGGTGTGCCCGACTTCCCTGCGCGCGGCGTGCTGCGCTTTTACGTGGCCGACAACGACATATACGGTGCCGACTTTGACCACCCGAACGTGCAATCCGATTTCCGCGTTTTGTTCGATGAGGACGAAAGTGCCTTTGACAGTCGCCTTGCGGATGATCCCGCGCTTGGCGAGTATTTTCCCATCCGCCACGTCCTGCCCGTGCGTCTGACGCCTGCCATGGGCTCGATCCGCGCAAGTGACGGCGGTTTTGAGAAAAGCGTCAACGCTGCCTTGCGCAAGGTTGGCATCGACCAGGACTTCGGCGAGCTTTCCGACGAGGAATCCGACTATCTGTACGAGCAAAACACCTACGCAGGCCACCGCATCGGCGGTTACCCCTGCTTTGAGCAATTTGACCCGCGCTACAAGCCCGAGCTCCAAAAATACGACACGCTGCTCTTGCAGATCGTCAGCCACACTGCCCCCGACGGGCACGGGCACGAGCAAGAGCTGATCATGTTCGGCGACGAGGGCGGCTGCCAGTTCTTCATTCCCGCAGAAAAGCTGCGTGCCCGCGACTTTTCGGACGTGATGTACACATGGGATTGCGGTTGATTGCACGGCAATCAACCGCAGTTATGATTGCCCTTCGGGCAAGTTATGAGTTATGATACGCTTCGCGTAGTTATGATGCCCTTCGGGCAGTTTGAATTTTCAAAGGAGGCCATCATGAAAAAAGCCAAGAAAGTTCTTTCGATCCTCTCCTGGGCTACGCACGGTGCATACGCACTGGTTTGCACGATGGCCATTTTGTTGTTGAAATTCCCCATCCCCGAGCTTCCCGGATGGTTGAATGACGTGCGTGTTCTGTTTCTCATGCTGTCGCTGGGCTTTTCCCTCTTGTTCTCCATCTTTTTCCCTTTTGCCCTCTTAGGATTGGGATTTAATATCAGCTTGCTGATCGCCCAGATTGTGGACAAGACCGAAAAAAGGGCAAGTCGCATTCTCCTGCAATGCGTGCGCACGGTGCTCAGCCTTGCCGTGTCCGGCGCACTGTGGTATTACGTCATTGCGGTTTTCGTTTGGACAACAGGTGGGGCGTGAGCTGTAAGAAAGGAGACTTTTCATGGTAAAAAGAATACTGTCAATTTCCTCTTGGGTCGTGCACGGTGTGTACGCACTGCTTTGCTTGGCCGTCATTGGGCTTTGCACGCTTTTTTCCAAAGCATATTTACCAACAGATTTCAGCTATGATTGTGCTTGGCTCGCGCTCGATATGATGGGCTGGGCAACGTTTATTCCCTGTATGCCTATTGGCTTTATACTCAACGCCATTCTGTTGGCGCTGCATATTGTTGACAAAAAAGAGAGAAAAACAAGCAAAATTGTTTGGCAATCCATCAGAACGGCACTTTGCCCTGTCTTGTGCGTCGTTATGTGGTTGATCACCGTATACGTATTTGTCGGGGCCACGGGCGGAGTGTAGTAAAATGAAAAATGAAAAATTGTGGCAGAAAAGCCGCCGACGGCGGCTTTTCTTATGCTTTTCTTTCTCTGCTGCGGGAGCAAGCCCCCGGCCGGGTATCATGATTGCGGCATCGCACGGACACGAGATACAGAGCCGTCCCCACAGGGGAAGGAAGGGACCCGCAGCGAAAGCGTTGCGGGAGG
>JAFQUG010000010.1 GCA_017408625.1 Clostridia bacterium
GGAGCGAGTTTCAAAGCATTTTGCTTTGAAACGAGAGAAGCGGTTGCGGTGGTGGGGGTTACCGTCTCGCCGCTCTTTCGCCACTGTATATAAATAAAACAGCAGGAATCTGCTAAAAATCGAACAAATTCCTGCTATTTTCCCGCTAATTGATCAGCCCGATGCTTCTGCTTTTTTATAAGTGATGAAATTTTATTTCTCCAGCTCTCGCAGCTTCCGGGCCGCGCCTGCGTGTCCCTTGGCTGCGGCTTTTTTGTAGAGTGTCAAGGCCTCGTGCTCGTTGCGCATGAGTACGCCCTCGCCGCTTTCGTAGCATTCGCCAAGGCTGAAGCAAGCGTGCGGATGGCCGGCATCTGCGGCAACCTTAAGGTGCTTGACCGCCATGGAAAGGTCCTGCGGCGTGCCCTTGCCGTGCTTTTCGCACCAGCCAAGACTGTAATTTGCAGCAATATTGCCGCCCTTGGCCGCAATGCGAAAGCAGCTGACCGCCATGGACGGATTTTGGGGCAGATCCTGTCCAAAGAACCAAAGGTCACCCATGCGGTTGACCGCATCCATTCTTTTTGTGTCACTTGCGGGCAGGGTAGAGCCCGAGGGGATCGCCTGATAGTATTCTTCAATGCTTTTGCCTGAGGCAAAAATGCGTGCCGTTTCATCCATGGCATCTACGTTGCCTTCGATCATAGCCCGACCGTAGTATTCCAGCACCAGCGTGTAGTCGTGCTTGGGGATATTACCGGTGGCGTGGAATTGACCCAGACGGAACAGTGCCTCGGCAATGGCCAACTTGTCGGGGTGTTCGCCAAAGGTCACGGTCTCCAGCTTTTCTGCCTCGTTTTTGGGAGGTCGCACCCGACCGTCGGCTGCTTTCTCCAAAAGGGAGCGGCACAATAGCGTGGAAGGGGGTGTACCTGTACCGGTTCGGTGACAGTCAGCCAGCAGCAAAAGTGCCGGGAGGTTGCCGTCGTGCGCGGCGCGCTTGAGTGCGGCAATCGCGTTGTCGGGATCGCGCGGCACTCCAATTCCGCCAAGCAAGCATCTGCCCACGTGATAAAATCCATCGGTGTCGCCCGCCTTGGCCGCTTTTTTGTAAAGCACGTAAGCCGAGGTTTTGTCCTGCTGCGTGCCGATTCCTTGCTCACAGCATGCGGCCAACGCAAGCATTGCAGGCACGTGGCCATGATCGGCAGCCAATTTGTAACAATCGGCAGCGCGCTCAAGGTTTTTTTCTATGCCTGTACCGTATTGCAGGCATAGGCCAAGCAGATAAAGCGCACGGATACTGCCGCTTTGCGCACCGTCCTGCAGCCATTTCGTTGCTTCGGCAAGATCCTGCTTGGTACCAACACCGTGCAATGCGCACCAACCCATCCAATACATCGCATCCGGCTCCGGCTTGCCCGAGATGATAGAGGCGCGGAACCATTTGATTGCAAGCAGGGGATCGCGAACCAATCCCTCGCTTCCCAGATATGCCTCTCCGAGATCGCAGCAGGCGCGAGGATCCTTACTTTGTGCCGCAATATGCAAAAATGCGGCGGCCTGCTCGGCATTGCGTGCCACACCAATGCCATTTTTATAAAGCAGATAAGTCATGTATTGTGCGGGAACACAGCCTGCCATAGCGGCAGCCTTGCAAAGAGCTGCGCCTTTTTGCGCGTCCTTGGCAACACCCGTTCCGTCTAAGTAGAATTTTCCGAGTCGGTATTTGGCGTGTGTATCTCCAAGCTTTGCCGCCTCTGCGTACCGCGCAGCAGCCGCGCGCAGATTTTGCGCCTCTCCAATGCCTCGCTCGTAGCAAAGGCCGAGGCGGTAGCAAGCCCCTGCGTGCTGCGCATCCGCGGCTTTTTGCAGCCATTCCTTTGCAAGGGCTACGTCCTTGCGGCAGCCTCTGCCGTAAAGCAGGCAGCCTGCCAGATTATTCTGTCCGTCCGCACAGCCGTTCTCGGCTGAGAGAGTGTACCACTTGACCGCCTCGCGCAGATCTGCCTCGACTCCGTCACCGAATTCGTAGCACGTGCCCAGTGCGTACTGCGCGGCAGCGACACCTTCCTCAGCGGCGCGTTGCAGGTAAGTGACCGCCAAAGCCAGATCCTTGGCTGTGCCCGTTGCATTTGCAAGGCAAAGCGCGTAGCGGTAGCAGGCCTCGGGCACGCCGGCCTCGGCGGCCTGCCTGAAGTGCTCGGCAGCAGCCGTATCGTCCTGCTCTATACCCGCTCCATCCTTGCACATCATGCCGAGATAGTAGTGTGCGCGCGCGTTTGACAGCGCGGCGGCATCCTCAAAATGGTGGTATGCCTTGGCGGTGTTCTGCGCAATACCAATGCCCTCCCAAAGGCATAAGCCAAGCTGCAGGGAAGCGAGCGCGTGCCCCTGCTTGGCTGCCGCCTGCAAAAGGTGTACGGCGCGCTTGGGATCGGGCTGTGTACCGAGACCTTCCAAAAGACAAATTGCTGCGTAATACTGTCCGCGCTTATCTCCCAGCGTGGCAGCGGATTCCAAAAGTCGGAAGCCTCGCGTGGGGTCCTTTTGCGTACCCTGGCCGTCAAGGCAGCAAAGCCCCAACGTGACCAGTGCGTTCTTGTTATTCTTTTGCGCAGCAAGCGAGAGCCAATGCACAGCCTGCTTATCAGAATAGGGGAGTAGCTTGGCCTGCAGATAAGCCTGCGCCAACGCATACATATCTTCATCGTTCTGAAGGTGCGCCCCTGCTGCCTTTGTGATCAGCTGACCAAGATCATCGGGCATGCAACGCTCGGTGGCAAAGGCCTCCGGGCAGGTACAAACGCCTGAGACGAACAAGCGATGGATCAAAGCAGGCTCAGGGTCCTTTTCAAATCCCTCGTGAAGCTTTGCATGGACGTGGGGGTAGCTGACACTCGGTGCACTTTGGCTTGCGTGCAGAATGGTCAGCTGTCGCTCCTTAGTTGCCGCGATCAGCTGCTCTTCCAAGGGATCGTTGCCCAATTCGTCCAATACAATGATCATGCCTGCACGACATGCGTCACGAAGGACCTCTGCGCGCAGCTTTTCGGTCGTACGCACCTCAAAGCCGTACGTGGTCAGCATACGGCATAGCGCATCGGCAATGGGCTTTTGCCGGGCGGTGTATAAAAGCGGAATGAATACGGGGGGAGGGGTCGGCTTATTTGTTTGTGTAGACTGCATGAGTGCTCTCCTTTCATGCATTTGCAAAAAAATCGCGATTTTTTGAAAAATTTACGAAAAAGGTCTTTTCAATCAGCGCGTTTTGTATTAAAATATATATAATAGATATTTCTATATCAATTATACATGTTTTATTGTCGAAATGCAAGGCATAAGGCGAAAAAAGAAAAATAACCACAGATATAAACGGAGGAAACGGTATGAAAAAGAAGTACACCCTGGTCATTGCTGACGTGGAAATGAACGTTGTGACCGATGCACCCTGGGAGACGGTTGAAAAGATCGTCGGAATCCTGGATAGAAAGATGAGAGACATCAATCTCAAAAGCTACCGTTGCACCAAAAACCAGGCAGCACTGTTGTGTGCCTTGGAATATTGCTCCGAAAAGCTTTCCCTGCAAGACAGAAATGCAGAATTAGAGGAGATCGCAGAACAGGACGCCGCAACCATTGAGGAAAAGGATCAGAAGATTGCCGAGCTGGAGGAAGAGATTGCCAGATTGCAGGGCGAGAACGAGATCATGCACAATATTCTGGAGCGCGCTGCTGCCTCCACCAAGCGCATTATGGGGCACAGTGAGCCCGAGGCAGAGCCTGCAGCAGCACCTGCTGCCATGAAGGCCGAGGATGCTCCTGTGACAGAGGAAATTGAGTCCGCGGAGGCAGATGGAGAAGCGACACCTGCGCAAGAGGTTGAGGCAACGCAAGAGGTTGCGGTTGCCGAAGAGCTTGAAGTGGTTGAGACGGACAAAGCCGTCGAATCTGTGGACGTCATCGAACCTGTCGAAGCCGTTGAGCAGCCCGAACAGATCGAAGCACCCGAGCAGTTGAGTGTGGATTTTGAGGATGACTCAGTTGAGGAATCGGTCAACACAAAAGCAGCGCAGGTCATTGACGAGATCGCAAGCCGGGAGACTGCAGTGCCGCGCGTCAAGGCCAAGGCCAAAAAGACCAAGAGCCGCTCCCGCGTTGGCTCGATGTTTGATCTGCTGACCTTCAATGATGTGTAAAGTGAAAGAACCGTATAGTCGATCCCTGCCCGAGTTGCTTTGTCCCGCAGGCTCGCCCGACGCGTTACGGGCAGCGATAGAGGGAGGAGCCGA
>JAFQUG010000079.1 GCA_017408625.1 Clostridia bacterium
AAGCCTCTCTTTTGGGCATGCATGTATGTGAATTGTGCATACTCCTGTTGCTTTCGGTTCTCATCGCACTCCCACTCGGCGGCACGATGTGCCTGCTGGTTGATTACGGAGTACGCTCCTTCGGGCTGGTTCTCTTTCTTTAAGCAATCATATACAAGGCACAGTCCTCCCCCTTCACGGGGTATGGAGGACTGTGTTTTTCTTTTCTCAGGCTCGAATATTGAATAAAATGTAAAAATCATATAAAAACGTTGACTTTGTATCTATGGCTATGTTATAATAAAAGATGTATATCTTTTTTTGGAGGCATATGATGTCAATCAGACTTAAGGTGATGACCTTTAATTTAAGAATTCGTGTAGAAGCAGACGGAATCAACTGCTTTGATTTTCGCCGTGACCGTATTTTAGAGGTCATTTCGCAAGAACAGCCCGATCTGATCGGCTTTCAGGAGGCAACCACCGAAATGCTTGTATGGCTCAAGCAAAGCCTTTCCGATTACGTCGTGCTGGGACACGGCAGAGGAACAGATTACCGCGGTGAGGGAATCCCGATCGCCTACCGTCGCGAGCTGTTTGATCTGCACCGCTTTGAACAGATCTGGCTTTCTTATACGCCAAATGTCCCCGCCAGCAGATTTGAGGAGCTGGATCAAAGCCCCTGCGCACGTGTTTTGCTCTCTGCCGAGCTGGTCCACAAGGATGCCGATAAGCCGATTTCCTTCTTCAACATCCACACCGATCACCGCGGAGAACGCGCACGCGTTGCCGAATGCACGATGCTGGTACAGCGCTTGTTTGAATCCCCCTTTCGATTTGTGCTGACGGGCGACTTTAACGACTATCCCGACAGCTCCTCCATCACAACGATCACCTCTACCGAAAGGACCTTGGGAACGGTGGACACAACGAAAGGGATCGGCGGCACGTTCCACGGATTTACGGGAGACGTCAAAAATCGCAAGATCGACTATATCTTTACCAATCTTCCCACCGACCCCACGGCATCCTACGCGGTAGCGAACGTTGCACGTGACGGCGTTTATTATTCCGATCATCTGGCACTGTGTGCCTTTGTTGAGATCTGACAAAACGATATTTTGTAAAAACAAAAGGAGATTCTATGGGAGAGAATTTTTCCAGGCTGAAGCGAAAGGCACTATGGCACCGATGCATAAAATCGGTGTTGGCAGGGCTTGCGTGCGGACTGTTGTCTGCGGGCGTGCTATCCCTGCTGATCAAGCTGGAGCTTCTCGCTTTCAAACCAAGCCTTTCCTTGGCGGTGGGCGGTGCCGTTCTGTTGCTTGTGGGACTTGCCGTCTTTTTGGGATTGCATACCTCGGACCGCACGTTGGCGCGCCGTTTGGACGAGCAGAACGACCTCAAGGAAAAAACGCAGACCATGCTGGCATATCAAAAGGAGGACGGCGCACTTTACGAGCTGCAACGCATGGACGCCGATGCCGCGCTTGCAGGACTTTCCCGCAAGGGATTGCGCGCAAGAGGACTTTGGATTTGTATTCTTGCGTTTGTTCTCGGTGCCGCCGTATTTAT
>JAFQUG010000080.1 GCA_017408625.1 Clostridia bacterium
GACCATCTGCATGCGGATACCCGTCTCAGACTCTACCTTCATAATGAAGAGGATGTCGTCCTCTTCCTTGGATTCGCCCGGGAAGCTATTCAGCTTATCCGTCGTATCCTGCAGGAACATGTTGTTCTTGGGATTTTCCTTTGCGTATGCGGAAATGGCAGCCATCTTATCAAAGATGCTGTACGCTTTTTCCGTACTCTCCAGGCGGTTATACATCGCGGTAATCTTACCGGTATTCTTATCCAGATAATCATCCAGCTCGTCCAGCTTGCCCTGCAGCTCGTCATACTTCTTCTGCAGCTCGGACTTCTTGGCCTGGGCTTCGGGAATCAGACCGCCCTGTACCACGGTTTCGGTAATGGTTTCACCGTTTTCATCCTCACGGGTGACCGTTGTGGTCGTGCCCTTATAGTTGGCAATCTCCTCCTTCAGCTTGGCAACACCCAGCTTTTCCAGCTTGCCGTCCACCACACTGATCGGAATATTGATTGCCTGCAAGCACTTATCGGTTGCAAACGAATCGCTTACGATCTGGTCAAAGCCGATCGTATCATAACCAATGTCCACCAACAGCTTGGAGATCACCTCATTGGAGGTACGCAATGCCTCGATCTCCTCTGCGACCTGGTTGCTTTCGTTACGCAACGTGGCTTTTTTATTCTCCAATGCACGTAAGATCACGTCACTGAGCTCGTCATTGACGTTCATGCTGGGGAATACATCCGCAATCAGAACACTGAGCTCCATACGGGTTTCCAGTCTTTGATCTGCCAATGCATTGTTGCTTGCCTTGATAGGCATATATACCAGCAAAAGCGTACTCACAAGCAGAATCATACCCAATACGCTAAACAGTCCCGCCAGTACCGCTTGGATCAGTAGTCTGACAGAATTGGACAGCGGCTGTCTTACCTTGGGAGTCTTGGGCTGTGCCTCGGGCGCCTCTGCTGTTTCCTGTGCAGCATCCTCTGCAGCATCCTCTGCAGCATTCTCAGCGGCTTCTTCCGTAGCCTCTTCTACCGTCTCTTCTACGGTCTCCTCGGCAATCTCCTCGGCAATCTCCTCGGCAATTTCTTCCGTAACCTGCTCGGGAATCTCTTCCACAACTTCCTCGACTGCTTCCGGATCGGGAGCGATCACCTCTTGCGCGGGGAGTGCCTCTTCTTGGGGGACAGGCTCTTGTGCAGGCAACTCTTCGGCTTGATCCGCCATCTGCTCGGCCTCTTGTGCCTGCTCGACCAGCTGCTCGACCTTGCTTGCCATCATCTCTTCTTTTTTCTTCTTATCGTTGTCTAAATCAAAGAATTTCATCATCTGCCCTCCCTTCTCAGTTTTCTCTGAACAATTCGGTATACTTCAGCGAAACAGTGAAGCGTACGCGCTGGGTAGGATTGAGCGGGCCCTGGACCTCTTCCTCAAACTTGTCGGAGCTGCCGCCGCCTACGATGGTCAGGCCGGAAATACTCATAATTTCAACCGTGTCAAATTCACGCAGCGTCTGGATCACGTAAATGACCTGCTCCTTGCTCTTGACCTCAATACCCATATTCAGGCCCTGATCGGTCACAGCAATGGCGGTGACCGTAAAGGTCGAAGGCATCTTATCCTCCAGCTCCTCAATAAAGGCAACCAGATTATCGTTATTGGTATTCATATAATCCTCGTCGAGCGTGAACATGATCTCCTCATACCAATCCCAGATGCTCTTGGAGAAATCCTCATATACTGCGTATTCCTGCGAATACACCTGCTCTACGTACACAAAATCCTGCTCCAGCTTAGCGCAAGCCTCCTGCAGGGCAAGATACGTCTCTGCCAACTGCTCATGCTCTGCCTTGAGAGACTCATAAACCTGCTCATCCTGCTCCAGCTGCTCCAGCTTCTGCGTGTACGACTGCAGCAGGTCGCGGATAGACTCGGCGTTGAGCTTGGTATGATGATACTTGGCCACGTCGGAGAACACCTCGATCTTTTGCTGATAATCCTTGATGTCTCCCTTAATGACGATATTTTCTACAATCACGTATCCGGCCAATCCCGTGGAGATACCAATGCAGAGTGCAAGCACGGCTGCACCAACGATCAGAATGAGATTGCGCTTGACAAACGCGGCTCTTTCCAGCCAACGACGCTTTGCGCAAATATTCTCCAGCGTCATGTCCTGTGCCTTGTCGATCAGATTCAATGGATTCAGACAAGCCCCCAGACAAGGCAGATACAGACCGTATTCCACACCCGACTTGACATCAGTCTCAGCCAAGGTAGCGTGCGGCAGGCGAAGCGGAATATCCAGCTCTGCAAACAGCTGCTTGGAAAAACCGGGCAGCAGCACGGCCGAGCCGATCACTGTACCGTAGATCTGTCCGTTTCCGTACCCTTCCACAGAATAATAGTATTCAATAATACGGTTGATCGCAGTGGACAGCTCAGCAGCCTTTTTATAGGCATCCATCGAGATCGCAAACTGTGTATCCCTGTCCAGCTCCTCGTGCTGATAGCCAACGATATCGCCTACCTGCTCACCGTTGATGGTCAGCAGATTTTCAAATTCCTCACCAAGACCCACCGAAATGGTTCTTTGCAATCTGACCGTACCGTCCTTGATAAAGGTCAGCTGCGTGCCCTTGGAATACAGGTTAGCAACCAGATACGTGCTTCCCTCGACGTCGTCCTGTCTTGCCCCCATCTGAGGGTTGAGACCAACGGCCTGCAGCACGCTGTTTCCGGAAATATCGATCGCCTCAATGCCGATCTCCATCATTTTGGCCAATGCATAATACGAGGAGATCAAGGGCTTGGGGATCGCTCTTGCCAGCACGCGCAACATTTTCGTGCCGTTTTCATCCACCTGCTCCTGAATCGAATAATCCAGCTTATAATCACTGACGTCTACAGGGAAATAATCCTGTGCGTTGGTGTTGAGCATAGTCAAAATCTGTGCACGCTTGATATTGGGCAGCGTGATCTCACGGGAAATGATGCGGTCGGAATTGACGCAGAACACACCGCGGTCGGTCTTGATTCCGTGCGCACTGATCTGCTGTCGCAACAGTGCGGCAAACTCCTCAGTCGCCACCAGCGTGCCGTCATCCTCCACAGTTCCCGCAGGGGTCAGCAACGAAAAAGACTTGACCACCGAGGTGCTCTTGGCATGCACACGGAGCTCTGCTATTTGCGTCACTCCGTTATCTATTTGTAATGCAAGCAGATGCTTTGAGCGAAATGATAGGCTCATTTGATATACCTGTTCCTTTCAAAAATACGTTTTCCATGATGCCGCTTTACAGTCCCAGCATCGTCAGATACCAGTTGATCAC
>JAFQUG010000081.1 GCA_017408625.1 Clostridia bacterium
GATGCCCGAGAGCATCAGCTCACCGTCCTCGCTGCAGTATTCGGAAAGGTCCAGCGCACAGTAAAAGCCGTACTGACCAACCGTCTGCTCACGCATAACGCGCGCGTATTCCTCTTTGATATAAGGATAAAAGATCGCCTTTGCGGCGTCGAATCTGATAAGGTTCATAAAAAACTCCTTTCGGAAGATACGTTCACCATTATTTTACCATAAAAAGGTGCACTTTGCAAGAGCGACAGCAAAAAAGTACGGGGTTGCCTATGGGCTGATGAATTAGCGGATATTTTGAAACAAGGGCTGTTTCAAGAAATTACCACTTGCCCAAACTCTTTATACGACCCCTTCCTCCCGTTACGCTACGCTACGGGAACCTAATCTGCTTGCAGATAATTCCCCTGTGGGGACGGCTTATGCCGGTTGTCCGCATAGAAATGTGTCATAAGACGTGTAAGAAAAAGTATCCCACGAAGGGAGAAGTCAGCGAAACGGATGCGCGCTGCAAAGCCGTCCCCTTCGGGGAAGGGGACCCGCAACGAACGACGCAGAGCAGAGTGAGTGCCCGCGGGGAAAGGGGCGGGCTGGACACATTGGGAAAGTTTGATATCGTGAAGAAAACGACATTGAATCGAAAAAAGAAGCAGGAATCTGATCCAAATTAATCAAACTCCTGCAATATTGCCGCTTATTTCGCAGCCTCATTATTTCAACCCCAAAATATTCACCGCATGCTCCAAAGATCAAGGGGTACACCATGATAGGTGACGTATGCCTTTCCGTCAATGATCGCAATCCTGCATTGCTTGACCGTATAACCCGCTATCTTTCCGTCCTCGTATTCGGGATGCTTATGCTCAATGCAAAGCCCCATGCCGTCGTGCGAGAAATAAAGCTGCCCATGCTCTGTCTGATGCAAGGTCTGATACTTGATCGCTCCGTCCTCAAAGCCAAACAGATAAAAGGTGAACACCCCGGAAGTCGGTCCGTAGGCAAACGTCCAGAACTCGTTCTGACCGTTGCCGTCAAGGTCCGCCATGGCAAAGCAGGTAAAGCCGATGGGCAGGGCGTATTCATCTGTGACAAAATAAAAATCGTGCGGCATGTACGTGGCAGTGGCGTAGCCGTTCTCGTCTGTTTGGACCTCCCGTTCATAGGACGGGATATAGAAGATCTGACCACCCGCGGCGTCGTACACCCCTTTGGGAGTGACGTCGATCAGCGTGTACGGACAATCCGTGCCGATCCTCTGCTTGGCTGCATCCGCCCCAAGCCCTCCATCGGGAGCATCGCCGCTCTTGGTATACCACCACAGCTGCACCTCTCCCGTGGAGAGATCCTTGGTGTAGGATGTGCCGACAAAGCAGGTATCGGAATAAAAATACGTATGATATTCGGTTTCGACCAGCGAAAATCCCGCATTTTTCATTTGAGCACGGTAAACGGACATTTGCAGGGGCGTCACGTTCTGATAGGTCAGGGCTATCCCGTAGCGCGAGCTCACGGATGATTGCACCTCAAAATCCGGCAGCAAGATTCCTTCCCGATCAAAGGCCTGTATGCCGTTACAATAAAATATATCCTCTCCTGCAAAGGCAGTCGGCTTTTCAGGATCGAGCGCAGGCGGCTCGTACCGATCACAGCTAAGCAAGCACAGCACGCAAGCAGCTACGCAAAGCACCGTCAGCAAACGTTTCATCATATCCGATCCTCCTTTTTGTCCTTTCACTATTATAGTCGTAAATTTTTGCAAAAAGTTTAGCATAAATTGAAAAATCGGAAAAATATTTTTATTGGCTCCGTTTTTTTGCAAATCACGCAAATTCATCCTTGCGCCAACAGTATTGTTATGTTATAATGAAATCATCACAAATACGGAGGTGTTATATGAAAAAGCTTGCACTCTTATTCTGCGCCATCATATTGCTTGGCGCGCTTGCCCTTCCGACTTATGCCGAGGAGAGCGAGGGCTACGAGCTGCTGCACAACGGTGACTTTGAAAACGTGACTCTTGATTGGGAAAAATACTATAAAGCCACGGTGGATTATACGACTGAGGCACATTCCGGAAACGGTGCTTTCAGCATCACCAGGCGCGAGCATTCGACCGACATTGCAAGACAGTATATCACCAAGCCCCTTTCACACTACGGCCACGGTACATATGAGCTTTCCGCCTGGGTGCGTCTGGCAGATGCGAACGCCCAGCCCATAGAGATGCAGATCGCGCTGGGTCTTTACAGCAAGAACGGCGCGCAGCACTGGGTCACCACGCAATGGGTGACCGTCACCCATGAATGGACGCTCATCCAAGGAACGGTATCCGTTTCCTGGCAGGACGAATTGGATATTGCTGAGTTTTATCTGGTCACACCCATGAACGGCGACGAGGACACGACAAAGAATTTCCGCAATCTGATCCTTGACGACTGCTCCATGAAGACGGTCTCTTACACGGGCGAGCCCTACGAGATTCCCACGACTGAGGCTCCCACCACCGAGCCTCCCACCACCGAAGCACCTACGACCGAGGCTCCCACGACCGAAGCGCCTACGACCGAAGCACCCATAACCGAAGCCGATACCAATGAGCCAAAGGAAACCGAGACCGCTATTACTGATCAGACAAGCGCGGGCATAGGCACGCAAACCCTGATCTTCACCTGCACCATGATCGCAGTCGGCGTTATCTTACTTGGCTGCGGCATTGCCTTAACCGTATCCTATGTAAGGGGGAAGCGCAATGAAGCAAGCAAATAAGCTGATCCTTGCGGTGACCTGCTATGCCCTGGCCGCCGTGCTGGTGCTGGGCGGCTCGCTCTACGCGCTGGCCGATCCTGCCCTTTCGGGTCAGACCCCGGACACGCCCGACGACCCGAATCACTCCGCAAGCAATCCAAATACCGAAGAGGAGATCATTACAAGACCTCCCCTGACTGCAGAAATACAGAATACTATGCTGATTGAAAACAACGCCTTTACAACTCCCGAAAACAAATACCGCGCGCTGCGCATTGAGCACCACTTCCAAAACATTCGCGGTGAGTCCTCTGCCGATAAGGTCAAGACCTTTGCCGAATTCGGCTTTGGCGGTCTTGCGACCAACGCCGTATGGGATAACAATTACCTTGAGTCCCCGCTTGCTCTGGCGCAATTCAACGACTTCGTGCAGGCTCTGCACGACCAGGGCTTCCGCGTCTGGTTGTACGACGAAAAGGGCTACCCCAGCGGCTCGGCAGGAGATCTGACTTGCAAGGATCACCCCGAATACGCAGCCGTGCGACTGGTGGAGCTGGAATTTGCAGGCAGCGGCAAGACCAAGAAGACCTCTGCCCTGCCCGATGGTTTTATCAAGATCGAATACGCGCTGATGCAAGCCGGCGATACCTACACGACCTTTGAGCCTAAGATCGAGGGCAACAACGTCGTGGTGGAAGGAACGGACGGAGACTGGCGCGCATACGTCTACTGCGTGGCCAACTACAGCTACCATTTTGAGTGGAACTCCTCTTATCCCAACATTCTCAACCGCGATGCCGTCGCGCGCTTTATCGAGGTCACCTTTGATACCTACGAGGGTGCGATCGAGGACTTCCCCGAGGTCATCGAGGCTATCTTTGACGACGAGGCACAGCTGCTGGCAGGACACCACATCATGCCAGGCCACCTCAACGACCCCGTTATTCCCTATGATTACGATATTTTTGATACCTTTGAAGCCAAATACGGCTACGATCCCCGCCCGCTTCTGCCGCTGATCTATAGCGGCGACAGCGCCGAGGCGCAGCGCGTGCGTGCACAGTTCTATGCGCACGTGGGCGACCTGGTTTCCGAAAACTTCTTCGGTCAGATCCAGGACTGGGCAAAGGCACACGGCACACAGCTCTCGGGACATTTGCTGCTTGAAGAGCAGATGTTCTATCACGTCCCCGTATACGGCGACTATATCAAGTGCTCGCAGAGCATGGGATATCCCGGCTTTGACATTCTGGACGTTCGTCCCACACAGTATCTCAACAATATGTCC